>NZ_JAVKEA010000211.1:0-182871 GCF_040221695.1 Coleofasciculus sp. E2-BRE-01
AGACGACAGACATATTTTTGTTGCTTTTGACAGCGAGTTTTGTTACCTTTTAAAGAAGCGATAGTATAAGCCATTGCAATTAATAAGACTAAACGATTTAAACGTTCTATGCATGCCTTAGTTCCTTCTAGGTTATAGCCACCCGTCTTACAATCTTTGAACAAGGATTCTATACCACTGCGAGATTGATAAACCTGAATAACTTCATCAATACTACTTAAATTGGTCAAAATGAATTAGCCTTGTTTTTCAGATGAACCTCGATACTTCCGTTTCCAATAAGCGGCTAAATTAAAACGACCAAATCCCTTTTTCTTTGTATAATTAACTCCCGAATGAAATAACTTCATCCCCGGAGTTAAACCTAACTCACTTAGCTGTTGATAGTTTCCTTTTGATTGACGGATATAAGTATCTTGCTTGATCCGCAATGCAAAAAATACCTTCTTTGTCTTCAGCCAGTAGGCTAGTTCAACGCGGCGGAATTCCCGATCTCCAATGAGAACAATTTGATAACGGGAAAGCAATTTTAAGACTGGACGAATAACTGCTATTTGTTCGGATATATTGCTACTGCCCGCTTTCTCCAAAAATTGCCAATATACAGGAAAAGAACGTTTTTTCCAAATCACAGCAATCATTAACAAGTTATTGCTGTCCCATTGGGTTCTATCTATAGCCAGAATAACACGACTCCCGAGAGGAACTTGAGTTCTTAATATATATTTAAGTATCGGGAACCAAATTAATGGTAGACTAAGATTGGGAAGAACTAAAAACCTTTGTAGATGTTTTCTCCTACTTTGATAGAGGATGGGTACAGGAAAGAGCGCGGCTAATCTCTCAATCTTGACTTCTTTGTGTACTTGAAGCAGCCACAGTAAAATTTCCAGGGTGAGGAGTTGAGACTCACTTAAATAATTCTTAAGACAACTGTGATAGAATCGGGGTAGCATTATTTATTGGGCGGTTAACTTGAACCGAGATAGACCGCTCTTTTTTTACCATAAAATACATATATTTTCATTTAAGTTTTTGCAAAAACTCCAAAATGTCCTAACGGAAGCAATTCCACTCAGCCCCAAAATTGAAATTCCCTCACGGTGAGACTTTTCGGGATTTTTCTGTCGTCTTTTCTCCTGTTTAATCGCTCTGTGCTTTGTTTGTATCAGGGTTTCAAGCGCAATATTTTCTATTCCCTTTAATTGCGCGATCGCATGCGCCTCTCTTCCTCCAGATTGCCTTTCTCCACAACCCATGCCTGACAAGGGGTTTGAATCACCCGCTTCTTCGACGCGATTCGAAGAAGCGATAGCGAGAGCTTCACGCACGCCGCCCCCAAAACCTTGTGACCTGAAGGGGTGCTGCTGAAGGGGGGAGCATTTAAGGATTAAAGATAACCAACTGACTCTTGGATCATCACCCAGGTGATTATCATTCTCATTCACGTATTCATTCGCAATAAACCTGTCAATAAGCTCTCATCTTTTCGAGGCTTGAAGGGGGAAATGCTTTGCCGGCCAAGCTTTTGAGCTGCTTGTCACCCCTTCAGGCACCTAACACTCTTGCCATTATCGCTGACCCCGTTTTCTCTCCAGATGATAAACGCTTCAACGGTGAAACCAACCCTCCATCTAAAGGAAATCGTGGTACAGAAGACATCGCCCAACGTAGTTTAGAACGCTCAACCACCACCGCCGAACTCGACTTACAACCTCTACCCTTTACCCGCGATGAAGCCGATGATATTCTTGAACTACTTCCCAACAAATCGAGTTTGGGTATTTTCGATTTTGACGCCAATTTAAACCGAGTCAAACGTTCCGATTTAAGTAACTATCAGATTATCCATTTTGCCACCCATGGCATCCTCAATCGTGAATACCCAGAACTATCAGGATTAGTTGTATCCTTAGTAGATTCTCAAGGTAATCCCCAAAACGGCTTCTTACGCCTGAATGATATTTTCAACCTCAATCTCCCCGCCGAATTAGTCGTCTTAAGCGCTTGTCAAACAGGCAGTGGAAAAAATGTCAAAGGAGAAGGAATCGTCGGCTTGACAAGAGGATTCATGTATGCAGGCGCACCAAGGATTATTGCCTCATTATGGAATGTCAACGATGCATCAACCGCCGAACTCATGAGCCAATTTTATCAAAAATATCTGCAAGAAAATCTACCTCCAGCCGAAGCCTTGCGACAGGCACAATTAGCCATGTGGCAAAGCAATGTTGATTGGCGAAAACCCTATTATTGGGCAGCCTTTACCCTTCAGGGTGAGTGGCGTTAAACACAAATATGCCATCATTATGTAGGGGCGCACCGACGTGCGCCCTTTACTAACGTGCGCCCTTTGCCCATATTTACCCTTTCCCAGCGTGCGCCAAATTTAACCCTAAAATTTATTCCATAGCCTTTGATACTGTTTTCAAAGGAATAAATAATGACAGCGAATTATTTTGTAACGCGATAAAACCATATCTCAAATAAAACGCCTTAGCCTCCTCATTCAGTGCATCAACTACAACTGCAAAAATACCCACATCCTGAGAAAGACGAATCGCACGACGCAAACACTCCATCAGCAAAGCTTCTCCCAACTTTCTACCCTGCATTGAGGAATCAACTGCCAGTTTTCCCATCCGCATCGCTGGCACCGGATAACGTGGCAATCCTTTCCCATAACTTTTCGGCATCGACTCCCGTTGAATTTCCGACATACTCACCGAATAATAACCCGCAACATTCGGTTCTCCGTCTTCGGGAATGGCTACGAATGTTTTAGCGATACCCTTTTGATGATTTTGTTTGGCATATCTTTTGAGATAATCATTTAATTCTGGAACGCCGCAGTCAAAGTTATCCCGGTTTACCGAGTTATCTATCGGCTTAAATATCCATGTCACCTCAAGACGATTCCTGTTTACAAAACAATAGATGCTACACCATTTCTGTCATACAGTTACCCATTCCCCGATTAATTCTGATACTTTTTAAACGCCTCTTTTAAAACCCTATTGGGTTCAGGTGGATTTTTCAAAGCCGAGGCAAAGATATCCCAATCTTGTTCATCTAAAACCATGGGTTCTGGAGTCGCTAATTCCTGAGTCGCTGCATCCAGAACAAGTTCAAGTAGATATTCACTCAAAGTTAAACACCGTTTAGCCGCCGCCTTTTCCAGAGTTTTCTTGTGTTGAGGTTCCAGAATCAAGCTGATATAAGTTTCCTGGGTATCAGGGGATTGACTTCCCTTTGCCAAGGATTGTCCCATCATCCCTACCTCTGACACCGATTGTGTTAGAGAACTGTTCTGTGTAAACAGGTTGGGCGAACTATCATCGTGATACTCTGAACCCAAAGATTGAGACGGTGTAAATGCTCTCGCCTCCTCAATGTCCTCAATCGCTAGATACTGATTAAGTTCCTGTTGTTCACTCGGCGTCAGTTCACCTGCTTGGCTACGAACCAGAAGCGTTTGCAGGCGCTCCTTATTTTCTTCAGGGACTTCAATCGTCAGTTTTGGCACGGTATAACCTTGAAGTATCGATTCTTACTGTTATTTTATAACTTAAACAAAAATAAACGCCAAATAAAGCCCAAACTGGCTTTATAACCGACAAAGGAAGTCCCTATTTTTGTTTAACCAACTGATAAAACCAGTGGCAAAATGAAAATATTGATTGGCGAAACCCCTATTATTGGACAGCCTTTACCCTTCAGGGAGAATGGCGTTAACATCTGTTTCTGAAGAAAAAACACTCGAATCCCCCTCTACATTACCCCACAACGTCATCGGCGGTGGCGCATACGCTGAATCATCCACAGACGCCGCCGAAGTCGCCATCCGTTTTGCCGCATTCCGCATCCGCAGCAGGCGATCCGTATCCGCCATATACAGCGGAGTAATCTCCTCCCGCGCCGCCATCAGCTCATCCAACCCCAAAGTAATTTCCCTCGCCCCAGCATGAAACTGCCGCTTAGCTGCCTTCTCCACCATCCCCGCCAACTCAGCCCCCGTACAATTAACCGTGCGAGACAGCAGAATCCGCCATTCCTTCATCGTCAACACCGAGCCATGGCGATAGCGGTGGTCAAATCGTGCCAAATGTAAGTGTAAAATATCCTTACGCTCACCCGCTTGGGGGAAATCCACATAGAAAACCTCATCAAACCGCCCCAAGCGCGTCAACTCCGGCGGCAAAGCGTCCAACCGATTCAGCGTAGCAATCACAAACGTCTGAGAAACCTTATTCTGTAACCACGTCAGCAGAAATCCCAGCACCTGGCGCTGCTTCACATCAGCCGGAACACCGGGATCAGGAAACAGCTTATCAAACTCATCCAAATAAACCACAGCTGGTGCCGATGCCTCCACCCGGTCAATTAACCGCCGCAAATAAGACGCACCTCCCGCCGCGATCGCACTCGTATCCACGCTAATCAGAGGAAACTCCAGCATCTTAGCACAGAACTGACAGACCAACGTCTTCCCCGTCCCCGGAGGACCCACCAGCAACCACCCCTTGGGCAAAGGAATCCCCAACCGCCTAGCCGCCTGAGTGTAATCCCGCTTCACCCCATCAATAGCGTCCCGAATCCGATCCATCCCACCAAAATCCGACACATCGGGTGACGGTGTAAACGCCAAATCAAACTGCTTCAAGCGCTCCACCTTAAAATCCAGCAGTAAACCCACCCCCTTTGAAGCCAAAGAACCACCACTTTTCGCCACAGCCAAGCGCAAACTCATCTTAATCTCCTCAATAGACAACCCACCAGCTCGTTGCGCTAATGTAGGAACTATCTCTAAATCGACTCCCGATTCAATCTGAGGTAAAAACTGGCGCAGCATCGCCTCTCTCTCCTGATAATCGGGCAAAGGATACCAAACCTCCGGAATCAGGCTCCTAATCACCTCTGGCAGCTCCACGTTCTGCAAACCCAGTAAAATCAGATATATCGAACCATCCGACCGATCCGAAGCAATATTAATTAGCTGAGACACCACTCGCCCCGCCACCATCCGAGATGGCACATCATCAGCTTCCTGATCCAGAAACGGATGCAAATCTTCTAAAATATAGACTCCCGGCACTGCCTTGTCAGACAAAAACTCCAGCACATCCAGTGGCTGCGATCGCTCCACACCGCACACATCCGAATTCCCCTGACTGGAAACAGCCCGCGACAACTCCTGAAAACGCCCCGTTCCCAAATTCCACAAATAACAACGTAACCCAAACGCGATCGCCAACTCCCTCTCTATCGCCCGAATCACATTCACCCGCTCAATTAACGACGCTTGTAGCGAAACAACATGACAACCCGACTCAATCGCCACAGTAACTTCAGCTAAACTCATAATCAATCCATCTCCAACTGCATCTTCCGACTTGGCTCCCCGACAGACACCACCGACTCAGGTTTAGTCTGTACAACCAGCGCCTTCAAAACCTGCTCGAAATGCACCAAATCCTTCTCATCCATGCGGCTGCGTAACTCCCCTCCAGCCTTAGCCAACAACGCCCCGCGCCCATCCTTAGCATCGATGCGTACTCGACCATCAGCCGTAGCCCGCCACTTATAGGAAAACTTGCCATCAATCCGCACATTCCCGCCCTGAGTCGCGGCATAATCACTCAAAGCCTGGGTAATCCGATTCACCCGTGCCAAATAATCAGCTTCATGGCTTGCCATTGACCGAAACCCGCCCTCAGGCTGCCGAGACGCTGCAACAGAAGCCTCCAACTGTTGCACCTGTGCCAAATCCGCCTCAGCTAATGGCGGCAACCCCTGATCCACCCTAACCCCCAAAACCGTGGCATCAAATTCCATCAGGGGATTATTCTGTTGATCAGCAAGTCTGTACCTCAACCCCTGCTTAGATAAACGATAGGAAGCCCCCTCGTAAACCTGCCCTGAACGCAACTGGATCTGATGAGCAAACCGCTTCAGCGTAGATGCCGCTCGATACTGCTGCCAATAACCATGCACCTTAGCCATTGAGGATTGCACCGTCACCGATAGCGTCTGCCACCAACGAGTCTTATCTCTGTTACGTTTGCCCAAGCGTTCCCGCACCAATTCCTGTACCTGAGAAATCGACGAGTCACTAGACAACGGCGGCGACTGCATCTGGGACGTCAACCCCTGCATCAGAGACTTAACCGCAGCCTCCGGCAATCGCTCAACAGACTCCATCACCGCATCCAAACCCTTCTTTGTCGGTTGCCGATTTATCCTCCCTACCGACTCCCCAGAACGATGAGGTACACTTGGATGGATCTCACCAGATTCCTTTCGAGTTCTCTCAACTCCTTTATTGGGATTAACCGCAAAGAAGTCTTCAAATAGTTCTGGTTGTGCATCCTTCGTTGATTGCGGCTGATTGTCCTCCTGGCTCACGCGATCGCGCTTAAGTTGCTCCAACACCAACGGTACCATCAGTTCCGCTAAAACTTCTAACTGTGCGTTGCGTTCCTGGCGATTGGGGTGTTCCCCAGTCAAATCCTCCAGGGTTTGAGATACCCCAGACTCCCTCTCTTGGCTCCGTTCAGGCGACACTAACCCATCTGCCATCCCTGACACCCCAGCTTTGGGTGCAACACCTGCCTCCGTTTCCTGAACCTTTTCTGGCGTAAACGTAGTTGCCCGCCCTCGTGAATCAACGTGAAGAATTGGCTGACCATTGATTTGAAACGTCAACCCTTCCTGCTTCTCAACACCTTCACCCCTAGACCAGGAACGAATTCCCTCAAATTGCTGAATATGCTCAGGCGTCAAATCATTGACAAAATTACCCTTTTCATCTTTACCATAAAGCAAAACCGTCTTCCCATTTTCATCCGTCTGAACAATTTGCACATTCGCTGACTCATCCTCTAAATCCCGCTCCAACTCCGGCAAATTCATGTCCAAAAACGTCTTTAACCAAGCTTCGACAAGCTGTTGATAACGTTCCTGGAAAGATGCCGCGTTTCCTGGAGACACTGAAAACATAAAACCTCCTGTATAAATTAACGCTTTCCCCAGACTCCCTCCTAGATAGGAAACAGCTTACTATTACCGCTCATCTGACCTCTCAAACAGAGCCGCAACACTCACCAATGACAGGCGATTAATGACTATCTCCCCACCCCCCTGAAACAAAACTAACTCCCCATCAAAATACCAAGCAGTAAACTCAGAAACATGGTCGAATGGCACCTCAACTGAATACCCATAATCACCCACTCGACCAGCAAGTAAACCCTGTTGGTCAAATACCTCAACCACTAGGGGAGAATAATCCATAGGCAACGGGGAACAATGATAAGCTTCAATGACTCGCATTCTCCACTGGGGATAGCGCAGCAAAACCTCTATGGATTCAATCGATAATTCTTTAAGCAATTGTTCAATCACACCCCTATGACTCTCAAAATTAAACATTGTTCAAAAATCCCCTAATCGAACTATCTACTGAAATTGCCTCAAACGGGTCAAATTCAGCTAGTAAATCTTCCCTCTTTTTACGTCTTGTGACCTCTAACAGCTATTACTGAACCTCCGCTTTAAAAAGCTTCTGGGACAAGTGAAGAACTAAACCCTGTAGAATTCGTCTCTGCCTCAACAGAACCCTCATAAGCCTCCGGATTAACTTGGGGTAGGGGAAATAATTTCTCAGCCAAAGCGCGACGTTCCTCAAACTGCTCTCGACGCTCGTCATCGGAAATCAAACAATGATTGCGCTCAATTAACCGCCGTTTTATCACATCCCATTTCCCTTCCGACCATTTCTGCTGAGCAATATCTGCTGGCGGCACCTTAATCGACTGCAATACCGGAACGTAAGCTTCTTGACCCCGTTGATAACCCGGATTCACCACAACCGCCCGACCCGTTCCTAACTTCAAAAATTCAGAAGGCTCCAATAAATACCGCTTTTGATGGTGGTCAGTCAGACTGTGAGAACGTCCACCTTTGCCTGCACTGCGCGTCAGGCTTTTCGACCGAAACTGAATTTCTTGTTCACCCAAATAGTCAGCAAATAACTTAGCTGATTCCCCATCCTGGGGATTAAACAAAAACTTAGTCGCCGTTCCCCCAAAAATTGCCCGTGCTAGCTCTCGACCATAACCCTTCTCTAACTGAGACAAATTCTGATATCCTAGAATGCCACAAAATCCATCTTCTCTATTCTCATTAAGCCAATTAACTAATTGTGGTAAATATAGAGTTGGTAGTTCATCTAACACTGTTACTAACGGGTCTTGACGAGGTACAGTGCGCGAAACATTCCGCACCACAACCATATGCAAAATCGCCGCTAGCAGAGGTCCGACAATATCCCGATTATTCCGGTCTAATCCAAAAACAATCAACTGCTTCCCATCCAAATCCAAAGGTAGCGTCGTCTTGCCACAAAACGCCCCCACAAAGTCTTTCTTCAGGAAACGCTGAAAGATTCGCTGTGCCGTACCCAAAATGCCCGCCACTGTCTTTTCCGAATCCTTAACACTGATAAGCTGAGAAAGGGGTCGGCTCGTCCAAACCTTCAACGTTCCATTTTTCGATGCCAACTCCAGGCGCTGTGGCAACTGGTCAAGACTCAAAATTGCCTGTGCCATCATCAAGTCACAGTATTGAGGAGAACGTAGCCGTCCCACTGCCTTAGTCAGCATCAAAACGCCTGCTACCAGCGTATCACCCGCTTCGGAGAAAAAGCGATCGCCATTATCCGCTCCCCCCCTATCGAAGTTCCGATTAATCACCTCCGCCAACTGACCCGCCGCTACAGCGTCTTCTTCATCCCGTAAAAAGTCTAGAGGATTGCAACTCTCACTTTCAGCAAACCCCGGTGCAAACACCCGCACATTGTAACCCCGCTTGAGCGCATACGCCACCGCTCGCAGAGTCTGCGCCGGATACTTAAAATCATAAAGACATACCGGAAATCCTTGATCAAACGCCGAACGCACCAACGGGTCAATCACTGAGTAGGTTTTTCCCGTCCCCGCACCTCCACACACGGAAATACCCCGCTGTGCATCCGGCACATACAGCGTCGGCGACGCGCTAAAAAATCCTCGAAGTGCTTTTTCCCAGCGCCGAGTTGGATGAACTCGCCCCCTTTGAACCCACTCTTGTTCCAAATGAGAGCGGATAAAAGCTGGCGTTCCAATAAAGAGTGCCACACTGTTCCGCGCCACGTTTTTGATCTGCTTTTTCGCTTTTTTTGCCGCTTTCCCTTTCTCCTGAGAACCCCCCCAATAGGCTGTTGCCACTTTACCCTTTTTAGCACCCCAAATATGAGCAGCAACGAGAAGTGCTGTACAACCGAAAAGCACTGCCCCTAAGGGGGAAACAAACTTGTCTTCTAATTGTTCCCATCCCAATTGCAACGAAGGGGGTATTTCCTGACCAACGCCAGCAATTTGATAATGAACGACTGGCTTGTTCAATGTTTTGCCAAACATAATCTTATGGTATTTTGCAAAAAAGCTGGGTTTCCCTATCCGGAAATTAGTCCCTAAACTAATTTGAATTTTCTCGGCTTTGTCGCTGCCGATTAACTGGCAAAAAAGACCCTTGAGAAAAACAAAATCGATTCGAGACGACAGCATTTTTCTCCACCTGAGAAACTACCAGACAAGGAAATTCATTGCCATACGACGATTTTTCGACAGCAAACAATGGGTAATCTTCTGGTAAAGAACGCCTCAGATACAAACTCAATACCCGCTTACCGTCTCCTGTATAGACCACATACAAACAGCCTTGTCTGCCACAGCTATTTGGGGTATTCAGGTCAAAAATGAAAAGCTGATTACCTCCTTGGATAGGAACAGTTTGAACTAACACACTCTTCTTGTCCAACTTAGCTTCCGCACTCGCCCTTGAATAATTGTCCTCAATCACCTGCTCTAACAAAGGCTCAGATACAATCGGGTAAGCGGGAACAAATCCTTCCTCAGCCGACGTAGAGCCTGAAAAAGCCATCCAACTTAGCACAATAATCCCTGAACAGCCAACACCAAATACTGCTAGCTTTCCGGGTAAATTTAATAAATCCCCAAGGTCAACAATTTTCTTCATGGCTCATTATTCTTCAACATGAACAATTCAATTGTTTACATTAATTACAACCCATTGAATAAATAACCTGCTGATAGTTTCTTGCTACTTGAGAGCCGTAAGATTGAACGGAATACTTTTGGTGAATATCTGTAGCGGGTGAATCAATTGGCACAGCAACCCCGCCAAAATGCATCTGAGCTATCCGTTCCAGTAAGCGATTGTCGGTAAAATAATCTCCGGTTTTTGGGTCTGTTTCTTGGGACGCCGCATCAATCAAGTAGCGGGCATCTGCCTCAAATAAATCCTGCTGGTCAACGGGTGAAAAATAATATAGAAGTTGCTCTTGGCTCACCGATTCCCCTTGATCAAGCCCTTCTAAAAACTCTTTTCCACCAGACTTTGCCAAGATTTTGGAGCGCACATCATCCCGGTAACTCATAAACTGCATTGCTCCTAAACCGCGTCCGCAGCGACCACGGCTGTCACAGGTGAAGACACCAACCGTGTCATAATCTCCTTCAATCTGCGATAGCGATACAGCTAAGGCATCCAGTACTACATCCTGATATTGATTTGAGCAAGAAAGGGTCGGTGGCAAAAATGAACTCAAGCTTTCCGAAGATACAAACGAATTTCCAACACGACTTTTCACAGACGCAGATGTACTCGGTTTGGAATTAGGCTGAAACTCACTCGATGAAATAGCTTGCATTTCCGAAATAGCCACCTGAGTTGGTGTTGAAACCACTGAAGGATCTCCTGCCTCTAACTGCCCCAAAAAAATCGAATCCATTTCCTGGTAGGTCATAAAAGGCAGAGGTCCAATAAAATACGGAGTACAGCCCAAATCAGGAATTCCGCGCTGGCACATTCTAAAAAACATGGCGCTAGTCGCTGTCCCTGTGGTTTCATCCATATCCCACAACACAACCTTAAAGGCATCGCCAAATAGGTGTCTACCCACAGGTTCTTTCCCACCATTAACCGCTGCCAAAACACCAAAACCGCCTCGGGTTTCCTGATATTTACCGCTGACCCACTGACGCCCTAAAATACTCTCAGTGCCAGACAGTTCAACATGAGCGCAGCCCGCCTCACAAGACACCTCAAACCCTTCAAGAGTACTGCCCGATATAGTACGTTGGCGCTGCTGTTCTGCGGCTCCAAAAACCACATCCACAATACCCACCCCATCCCCGACGGCGGCTGGGGGATTGGGAAAGTCACTGAATGGCACCTGGCTCAAACCGGGAATGTCTCCAATTAGAGTTCTCTGCCAATCTTTAAACCGCTCAATGGGTGTAATATCGAGATTGGGAATATCCCTCAGGGCATATTCATCAAGGGGCAGATCGGCAAAAGCCAGCTCACCCAAATGTGGCGCTCTTTCCAGAAATTCCCCAATGGTTTGATGCACATTAACTCGACCAACGGCTTGCTCAATTAAATCCTGTACGGGTAGGACTTCCCGAATCGGAAATTCTGCCAAAGATTCAATCCCATCAACCAAACTTTGCAGCGTCTGGAACGGCATTAGACCCAAGGATGCCAAACTCACCGAATCCAAATCTAATCCCACAATCTGACTGATGGTATCCAGGTCAAAATTCTCCAGGCTGAACGAATCTTGAAAGTCCCCTAGCGCCAAATACTCTTCAGGTTTCTGCCCCTTTGTCCAAGAGCGAGAAGGATCGTACCCCAACTGAGAGATAATATCAGATGAGGCATGATAACTACCCGAACTAGCAATCGGCGGCAGGCGATCAAAGGAAATGCTCTGCCAAGAAGGAACCCGTGTTCCCCCGAACTCAACCGTCGGCACACTGCTACTGACTGCCATCGTTGGGGACGATTGCGCTACAATTAACAGTCCAGACAGTACCAAGGACAGAGCTATACCCGTCACGAAAAAGTACAGCCAAACGAATAAACCACGCGATCGCATTTTCATCATTGTTCCCCCTGCAACTCAACAAACGGCTTCCCCCCATCAGAAAAACCCGAATCCTCACCTCTACCCAACTGCTCCAGGCGTTCTACCAACTCCAGAGAAACTCCCGCCTTTTGCCGAGCATCTTCTAGCCGATAAGCAGCCAACAAACTTAAAAACTGCACAATTCGCCGATCTAAAAGACTCCCTGACTCCAACAAATTTTGGCGAATCGCCTCCTGACGCCCCCGCTCTAGAGCCGAAACATCGACTAATCGCCCTGGCACACCGGGCGGAACCACCTCAACCGTGTGATAATCTGGAGGACTCGAAGCCCGAACCACACGAAACACACTCAACCGCCGCTCAAAGGAAGCCGAACGAGTAATCACCGTTAACTGAGCGCTTGTTGCTGACAGTAAGCCAGGAATAGAAAGCGGCTCAATGCGGCGCAAATGCAAAACCTTTGCAGAAGAGGCTTCACACTCCGACTCACCCAACCCCGCCAAACAGCCATCCACATCCAGCACCACCCAAGACGGGTCATCTAGCCAGACTTTTTCAATCACTTCCCCAGTTCTCATAAAACTGATATTGATCCCATACCCCGGTGCAAGCCTTATTTCTGATACCGAACTCTCATTAACCCTCATCTGGCGAACCCCTGTAGAGGCTAAACTCAGACTGGGTACACCCAAAACCGACAGCGAAACAATCCCCGATAGCAGAAGATTTCTAAGTTTCATAACTTCTCACAACGTAAACGACTGATTGACAAAAACCTGCACTCCCGCTCCCGCTTCCACATACCAGAGGGTTTCCATCTCATCCAGCCGAGCGATCGCACTCTGATTGCGCTCCATAATTTGCTCTAGAATGGGTGTGGCTCCCCCTTCCAGGACAGCTGCCCAAATATTAGGTTCTGATGTCTGCGATGTGGTTGTGGTGGAAGAGATGCCATTAGTAATCGATGTCGAGGTTTGCGATTCCGGGCGATTGATCACTTCCCCAACCTGGGTGAGAGCGCCCAGTAATGCGGTGGAAACATCCATTGAGGCAATCTCATCCCCATGGTCAAACCAGTCCTGAGCCACCAGCGGTTCCCCTCCAGAGCCGCGCACCACCAAAGCGCCGTCCGGCAAAGCATAGTCCCAATCGCCTTTAACCACAGACAAAGCATTGGCTTGCACCAAGCCGTTCTCCGCGACGTTCGCTATCTCAAACACAACCTGGGTTCCCGCTGGGAGGACTTCAACCCCCAATCTATCCAGAAGGGGTTGGTTCAGCGTGACCACAAAACGTCCTTCCGTATTACCTTCTCCTGACCAGATAACCGGAGTCATCAGTTCTCCTGATGCCATTGTCCCCACCGTTGCTCGCCGAATAGGTCTACCTTGCAAAATTCTGGATTCGGCTTCTGCCAACACTCCCTCAGTAGAGGGCGGTAAGGTGTCCACCGCCTCGGCTATGACAACAGACTCCTGGGGCAAAACCTGATCAGCCGATGGAACCGATACCCGTCTCATCTGCCGTTCTTGAGACAGTTGTACCCCCTGTGCCTCACCGTTTTCAGCCTGCACTTGACCGTAACTGCCCAACTGTGCCAAAGCAGTCCAGCGCTCCATAGGATCAGTCGGCTTAGGGCTTGGGGTCACCTCAGGTTGCACCTGAGAACGAGGACTCGACGGGGCTGTCGCCATCGTTGGAGTAGTCACCTGAGACAGAGCGGATGACCGCCTGGGCTGAGGACGAGGAGCAGGCGCTCTCGCTACCGTTCGCCGGGGCGCTGGCGCTGGTGGTGGTGTTCGACGAACGGGCGCTCTCTGAGGAGTCTGTGCCTTACTCTCTGGGTTTTGTTCCGTTTCTCCAGGTTGAACCCCTTCCTGCTCATCCTGAGAACGCCGCTGGCGTGCTTCATCAATTTTCTCTAACTCTTCCGCCTGCTGCGACAGAGCCAGTTCGGTTTTCAGCTTACCATTAGGATTGCCTTGTTCATCCGCCATCACTTTAGGCGTTGGCGACGGTTCCGGTTTTGAAGCCGTCTGGGGTGAAGGTTGTATTCCATCCATAATCGGACTCAAAACCAACCCAGCACAAACAAAGACCACCAGTAATCCTGACCCAACCAATGCTCCTTTAGACCAACCCTTTTGAGACATAGGTTGGGGTTCGGGTTGGGTCTCATCAAACAGCTCCTCAATCGACAAGATGGGGCTATCGGGTTCTAGATTATCCCCATTCTCAGGTTGAGTCGATAGTTCCGGTGATACAGCCGCCGGATTGGATGTATCGTCTTCCTCAAAACCAATCAGTTTCGCTAATGATTCTTCGCTCCAATCATCGACTTCATGGGTTAACTGATCAACAGAATCGTTTGGGGAATTCTCGACCTCACTATTACCCTTGTCGGGTATTTCTTGAAACTGAACCATCATCAAAGCTCCTGTTGCTGTAAATCTCGAATAGCATAAATTTCCAGTCCACTCGTCCGGATGGCTTGAACAATTTGGGCTATGCCTTGAAGATGAGATGCATACTGAGGAGGGGTTACGGCTCGAACAAATACATCCTTATTAAAGGCAATGGTTTCACCCAAAACATTGGTATTGTCTACAACAATCAAGTTCGCCACAATTGGCACTCGCCATTTTCCCGACTCAATCTTCACCGGATTACCAATATCAATGGGGACAAAAATAACTTGCGTATCCTCTTGAAAAACGCCGGCTGGTGTTAGACGAGCCACCTCCGTGAGAAACTCTTTGCGAAAGTCTTCACTCAACGCAAATGCTGCTTGATAGGCAGGTGTTGTCACCTTACCCTGACGCCCCTCAGGGGAACGGATTTTCACACCTTTATCTTTCATCTCCTGACCCCCTTCTGCCGGAGATGGCACTGTCCCTTCCCACGTCATTAACATCGCCAAGGTAGCGCGAACAAATTCCTGAATTACCTCTGGAGTTCGCTCCAGAGAACCCAGGGGGGCAACATGAATAGAGGAGCCATCTGCCATTTGGACTAAAGTTGGTGCAGGTTTATGGCTGAGATTTTTATAGGTTAAATACTGCAAAAAATCCACACCAAATCCTAAAACATGGAGTCCAATGGCGGACAACGTAATAATACCCAAAAGGTCACTGGAGGAAAACCGTGCTTCCTGGGGTGAACTGAGAAAGCGCAGTCGATAATTATTGCGTTCTCTTGCTGTCATTGTCTGCTTAATTTATCGGATTAATGTTTTCTGAACGTTATAGGGGAGCAACCGTCCCAAACCAAACGTAGCCAGAGTTGAAAGACTATTGAAAACTGCCATCCCTCCTCCGGCGGCTAATGCTAGGGATAAAATAGGAGAAATTAGCCCAGTGGCAAAGGCAAAAATCATCGGGTCACTATCCCCAGCATTCAAAACCATAACGGCAACTAAGCCGTTGATAATGTTGAAAGAAAGCTTAACCATTCCCACTGAAAAAAAGCCAGTTAGCCAAGCAAAAATTGCTTTATTGCCAACGGGTAAAAGTGACCCGCCCACCGCTAACGGACCTAACAACCCCGTTAGCAACATAGAAATCTCGACAATCCACTGGAAAGCAATGCCAAATGCAATCAACCAACCGCGAACAGCCATCTGCAAAATATTGGTGTTAAAAATCTCACCTACATTGAACCGTTCCAGAAATCTCTGAAAGCGATTTGATGGAGAGTTATCCAAGTTCCCAGAGATTTGTTGGGCTTGCTCTTTGGCATTCTCCAGACAAGAGAGTTGCTGTTCTTGGTCAGCTATTGCCGCGCATTGGTCAAGCAAGCCCCGCGCCGCATCCTCAGCCCCAATTTCCTGAACGATCTGCCGATACGCTTCCTCTAAGCGAACGGAACTAGAGGTAGATTGCAAAACCGTTTGATTTGCTTGGTTAATAATACCGCGCACCTGCAACGTACAGGTGGCTAAAAGCCCCCCATCATTTGCCAGTAGCACCACAACAACCAGGGGCCAGATAATCTCTGAAAAGGATGATCCGGTTCCATCCTCCAACAGAGTCTTCGCCCACTGCACTGCCCAAATCAGCAGCGTTCCTATTGCAAACAGTACCCCTAAATTAGCGATCGCGGCATACAAACCGCCACTATTGCCCAGCACATCCTGCCAAAGCTGATCCATTGCCGCCGCAATCGACTCAGCCGCTAACGCTCCATCGGAGGTAATCTTGGCAGCACTTTCACCGGAATTGGGATTAATCGAGGCAACAATGAACGGAATTAAAACAACCATCATCAACTCTGGACGCTTAGAATAAACCGGCTTGAGAGGTGATTCTCAAATTGCTAAACCCGACACCCACCCGGTCAGCATTCTCAAGTTGGGTTTGACCATCGAGTGTGCGTGAGATATTAGTAAGCTGGGTATTCGTTTGTGCCTGTTGCTCGTTACTTTTGAGTAGGTTCGACTGCACACTGCCCATCACTTTTGCCGTTTGAGCATTCTGAATTGCAATCTGTTTCATCACATTTTGGGTCACTACCTCAGTTTGAGCCAGATCGCTGGCTTGTTGCACCGCATCAACCGCCTGCTGAGTCTGCTCATAAACAGCTTTTTGCTGCTGCTGACCCTCCTGACTCAAAATGCCAGCAGCCGAGGCTCGAGTGGTCTGACGGTCGATCTCATTCGCCGCGCGATCGCCCGCATAAATCGCACCTTCAGAAGCCGCCGCCGCTTCTTCAGACGCTTGGCGAGTTTGACTCGGATCGGGCAACCCCAGCACTCCAGCCGCATCACCAACAATCCCATCAAATTCCGACCCTAACGCCTCCGTCAGTGCCTCTGCCTTATCTTGTAAAATACCATTGGCATAGTTCTCAATCTCCGCAATTTGCTGGTTGAGCCAATCGAGCAATCCAGACAGGGGTTCAGACGAGGGTGTCACGGCTAAAGCCGGGGGAGAACTCATTGTCGATAAAACCAATGCAACGGCTAACGTTGCAGCATAACGTCCCTTGTTCATCACGGTTCCTCCTTTGTTACTATTCAAGAAGCGCGAATTGAGGCGACCAACTCGCGAGAAAACTGATTAAGTCCGACAAACTTATTGCCATGGCGCTTCATCGCTGCACTTCGCATCGCTTGTTCATCGGGATTATTCGCCACGGCTGCCAAAAGCACGTAACCGGGATAGTATCGGGCGGCGGTGTAGGTTCCCCTGTCATCCACCAGCCACTGAGAGTACATTCCCTCTTTTTTCGGGAAAAAGCTCTCCGAAGCATTCCGGGCAATAACCTCCTTGGGATACTTGAGAATCTCGACAAAACTATCCACCGCTGTCGGTTGAATCCGCCCCACCAAGCGCGTGGTCATATTCTGAAAAATCTTCGCACCCCCTGGAGAAGCAGCGATAGTATTTGGGTCTTGCCCAGAAAGAATCACCCGGACGCCTGCCTTAGCCCCATTCGCACACAGTCGTGCGACTAAATTTGAAATCGCGTCATATTCAAACAGGATGGGACTCTCATCAATGAAGAAAATCGAAGCTGGAGATGCCAACGCCCGTCGCAACGCCGCCGAATACGCCGAAAGCGAAAGAATGGCAGCATCATCGTCATTGGAGAGATTCGCCAGTGCAAACACCAACAACTGTGCGTCGGTGCGGAACGTGGACGGACGGCTAATCGCTTTGCCCACACGACTCTCCATCCAAGACGAAAGCCGCAGCTTAATTTGCTCCATCGCCGTTCGGATCTCATCGCTGTTTCCATCCAACTCCAGCCGCTCATAAGAGCAAAAGGGTACAAAGTCGCGCAGGGTGGGCATATTCTGCCACTCTTGGCTACCAAAACCAGCCCGATAACTCATCCCATAGCGATCGCGAATCAGTTCATCTTTAAAGAAGCCATCAATCGCTAACGTCAGGATTGACCGCACAGTGGAGGAAAACGCCTTTTCCCTAGCACTCTCTCCAGCTTTTGCACCAACCACCATCACCATCAGTGCTGACACCAAAAAATCCTTATAATCTTCAAAGCGATCGTTCTGGTCTTTAGGTGAGAGCTGGGAAAGGTCGGGCAGCTCAAACAAATTAATCGCCTCTGAACGAACGTTGAAATAGCTGCCGCCGACAAAGTGAGTATAATCAGTAAACGTACTCGTTCCATCCGGTTTGGGATAGTCCATAACCACCACCGGAAGACCATGAGCCAGTGCTTGGGTAAGGATGCCCGAAGCCATCACGGATTTCCCGGATCGGGTTGTGCCGAATAGTGCCAGATTCTTGTGCTGTTTGAACAGATCCAGATAAATGGGTGTCCCGCCTTCATCAGCAACCAACTCTAACCCCCACTCATCAATCGTGCGCGTCTTGACCAACGGCATCAGTCCTGGCACCTCGGAGGTGAGATAAACTTGCCTTCTGTTAAACGGTTTCGCCAGGAGCTTCTCCCAATTAATGGGAAACGTTTGCACCCAGACACGCCACGGATACTCTTGTTCCCTAGACACCCACGCGGGTCGTAAAAACAGAGACTCCAGAAAACGGCAGGCTTCATCAAGGGGTCCCAATCGGGTTCGGTGTACCAGAAAGGTTACAGCGGTGTGAAAGGGTACTGCCCCTTCGTACAATGCTTCTTGGGCTTCAACGCCTTTTTTGATATTCAGATGTGCCTTAACGTCAATGGAATTCTTATCTGCCGCCAATACCGTTGCCGTATTAGCCTGTTTAGTCAGGCGCTGCATATTGGTTTTGACCAGAGCCTCATTCGCTCGCGTTAGCTGACAAAAGACCTCGGTATCCCAAACGCGGTCTTTTGCGATCACCTCCCAAAGATACCGCAACTGTGCCTCTTTATTGCGCCAGCCTGCGGGCTTATCCACAAAGGTCAAAACTCCGACATACTTGCCATTCGCTTTAACCCAGCGTCGTTGAGCAACTGGAATGGGTCCTTCAACCAAAAGCGTCAGGGGTGATAGCTCCGAATGCACCTCCTCTCGTAACCCACGTTCACCCAGAACCACCACCTGCGGCACTTTGATGGGCGGTGTACTATTGAAGCGCTGCCAAAGAATTTCCCACAGTTCCTCATCCGTCAGCGCCCGAATCTGCAAACCAATTTTATTCGCTAGTAACTGTTCCCACTGCTGAAAGCCATAGGCATAAGCAGAAGTAAACAGCCGCTCCATCCGCAGAAACTGTACCTTATCCAGTTCACCTGTAAAGCGCCGCCAATACCGCTCTAATTTCGCCAAAACCTTTTCAATCGTATCATGACTCCCTGTGGTATCTGGCTCAACGGTATAGGTGCAATACAGTCGCAACGTCTTGGGCTTGCGTAACCCTAGCCGAGTCAGCTCCTGCACTCTAGAGCGTTCTGAGAGTGTCAGAAATTTCAACTCAACCGTTGGTGCAACAGCTATAAGCTGTTTAAGTTGTTCTTGCCTAGACACATCCGTTGTGAAGGATGATAAATGAATCGTCAGGTGTTCCGAGGGCGGAAAATCCTTTAAACCTGCTGACAAGGCATCAAAAACTGGCTCAATTTCATCCGCACGCAGAGTGGGATGGATACCCTTACACTCAAACCCAAACTGGATAGTAAAACTGTTCTCACCTTTACGAAGAACATAAGCACCCACCTTGCGCCCATCCAGCTCAATCCGCAGCATAGTTACCAGGGAAAAAGCATCTTCAATCGGTGTTCCTTTGCGCCGAGTGCTGCCGTCGTGGATTTGACGAGCGCCTATTTTTGCCTTGCCGGAGGTGGGTCTTTTCACCTTCACCTGAGCCGCCTTTTTTGCTCCATTAGATTGTACAAGAGAGAAGAATTGCATGAAAATCCCCCAATCTACGATCGCTTTTTGCTATTTCTATTTCGCTGTCTATGCAGCAGTGGGCGATACAACCCATACCCGCGAACCCAGTAGGGAGTGCCAATGAACTTGGAAAGAAATCGCCAAGGTTTACTTCCGGTAAGTACCCACCAGGTTGCCATTCCCCAGGCGGCTAGCAGTCCCGTCCACAACCAACTCAAACCCAGCAGCACTTTAAAAAGATAATATGCCCCTCCAGCAATTACTGCCCATGGAATAAACTGATCCGCTGGAAATGGTCCAATATTCGGCTTGTTACCTAGGGACTGATTTACCTTTCGGAATGACTTTTCCATTGCCATTAACCCGTAATCAGTACAGAAACGATGTCAGCTACCGTTACGGCAATGACAATAATTAAAGGAGTACGGGCTAAACCTTGCCAGTCTTCATCTTGTCTTGCCGCGTTGATAATCCGTACCAAAGCAATCCCTACATACAACAAGAACAAACCCCGCAGCACATTAAAAACCAAAGGAATAACATCCCCAGCATCAGGGAACTGACTACCTAACCAATCTTCAGCCGACTGAAAAAATTGAGCATTTGCCGGAGTTGCCATGCATTGGAGAATAAACAGCCCTCCTACAGTCAGCAAAAGGACGCTTTGCCAGCGGTAACGCCGATTGATTTGGTGCATCCACCTGAGCAGACTACTAACTTCTTTGTGCCAAACTAAATAACTTACGGCTGAGGCTCCAATTGCCGCCGCCGCCACACTGAACGTGCTAGTTGTGACCACTAAATTTGTGAGCAGCGCTCCCGATGCGCCCAACATTAACCCGGCTGTATCTTCTTTAAGAGAAGCCTTTTTAGTTCTATTACGAACAGCTAGCGTCATATCAATGCCTCTTTTTCTCGAAACAATTGCTGATATTCTTTTAATACCAAACCGGATTCACTTAAAAAATCACTCGCACCAAATAAGTCTCAAGATAGAGGGATATAGTGAATAGATGCCTGAGTGTTGAATGAGGCTCCTAGCCAGAGTTCAGTCTGTTAAAACTTGCGTTCTCTTTCCTAAGATAGAGAGCAAAACGTGCAAAATTAATAAAACTTAACATTCAAAACATGACCAACCGACAAACACCACCACCTCAACCCGCTAACCAATTCTTAGACCGAATTGACCGTCTAATTAACTGGGCTTTAGTCATAACGCTGTTTTTGGCAGCGGTGTTAGTGATACCCACAAACGTCCCCATGGGATTAGTCCTGCTAGTGCTTCTCGGCATCCTTTATCCTGACAACAAGCTTCCCAAAAGTCTTAAACTGGCTGCCACCGTACTCGGATTAATCCTCATCGAAGTCGTTCTTTAACCCCTATTCCACTCAAACAGAAATCGCTATCGCTATTTAAAACGTGACAAAAATGCCCCCGACCCATTAAGCGGTCAAAGGGCAACTATTACGTTTAACTGCTTCACGATGAATAGTAGCGAACTAGCCTTCAAACATCTGCTCAAGTCTGCCAAAATACCATCGCTAAACTTCAACTCAAAAACCCTGATCCAAACGGCAAAACAGTTCAAGATTGGTCGGCAGCGAATTGCAACTGCTACACCTTATATCGCGGCAGAATTCGGAGACAGAGCTACGGGACAATTCAACTGGGATAATATCCCCGCCCCCATCATTCTGGATCTGATATTTGCCACCGACTTTGCCATTAACTTCCGAGGTTGGCACATTGCCATCGACGTTACATCTAATCCAAACACCTTAGACGATAAACAGGCTAAATTAAATAACGTCGAAGCTAACAGCGGACTCAAACACCTCCTGGATGCCATTGGTATCGACCATTCTGTTGTTTGCTTGGTCAAAATTCCCGGCAGTCGAAAGCCTAAAATCCAACCGAATATCCAAACACTCACTCAACTCTTACGTCAGGTCATAAAAGGTTCATTGCAAGTCGGAGAACTTGCCCTCTAAAAAATTAGCTATCTTCTGACCAGTTATCAGCTCACTGGTCAGGAGAAAAAAGCGCCTATCGGCGCTAGGGAAGTGAAACAAAAAATAACCAAAGAGGTACAACCATGACTCTAGCGACAACCAGCATCATGGACTTAAACCACATCCAGTTAGTCGGTCGCGTTGGCGCTGACCCTGAGGTGCGTTACTTCGAGTCAGGCGCCACCAAATGTGCGCTGACTCTTGCCGTTGATAAGCGACAGCGCCACAGTGAAAAACCCGACTGGTTCAACCTGGAAATGTGGAGCAAAACCGCAGAAGTGGCTGCCTCCTACGTCCGTAAAGGAAAGCTGATTGGTGTTTCCGGGTCTTTGGAAATCCAACGCTGGCAAAATCCTGAAGACGGTTCTGAGCGCTCCAAACCGATTATTCGGGTTAACCGCTTAGAATTGTTGTCACCGAAACAAGATGATAACGATTCTAGCTCAATCGATAGCGATAACAACAGCGACTTAGACGACGACTGCCCAATCTAGGGGCAACAAGCGGGCATCTATCCCAGATGCTCGCTATTCAAAAGCCTATCGGCTTTTTTTTTGTGAAGTCAATTAATAAGGAATTTACCTGATGAACACTGCAACTCTTGGCGCACAGGTGACCGAAGCGACTGAAATTCGCTACACCATTGACGGTGAACGGAAAGTCGCTGTATTTAAGGTTGTGTTTAAGAGCGGGTGGGGAGACAACCAGCGTCTAGAACCGTTGAAAGTACTGGCTTGGGGCAAACAAGCTGATGTTGCCCAGCAGTTAGCCGTCTCTCAAGAGGTAATTCTCAATGGCTATCTCTCTATGAATGTCGTCGAACGAGATGGCTTCAAGGAAAAGATAGCCCAAATGACCGCTCTTGGCATCTTCACAACAGCAACTGCTACTGAAGAAATGCCAGAAGACGAACCGCAAGCTGCCTAACAGCAATCAAGATTCGGCTAGAAAGCCGGATCTTTTTTTTTCAAGTATCGCGACCGATAATTGTGTTTGTTCATTCGCTTGGCACTCTGAACCGTCCACTGTTTGATAGGCTGTAGCATCGGTACGTTTTTCAACAATTTCTGATAGCGATGAAGTCCCGTCAAAGATGCGATTTCATCAGCTAACTCCTTGCAGCAGCTTTTCGGATAGCGAACGACTTGCTCTTCAGCAAAACGTATGACCATCCAATTCCCTTTCAGAAAAAACGTATTGCGATAGCGATCACGCCAGTCATCTATTGAATGAGTCGCACGATTATTTTGAAAGCTAAACGGCTCATCTACCTCGATGTCCCAACATAGTCCAAGTTCAGGAAACATTAGGGCAAAGTCAACACTGTAGAAAGCATCCTGGTCGGGAATAGGAAACCTTAGTTGAGTGTGAATGCGTTCGCCAAAATATTGTCTCAAAACCTCTCCAAATGTGGTTTCGCTAGCCCCCAGAGGTGCATCACTTATCCCATCAGGCTGTCTAACTCGTCCAGCTAGCAGACCTGTTAACTGAAAAAGATAATCGCGTAGCTGTTCAGACCGACAGCAATCCTCTTCATGAGGAGGTGAGTATTTTTGTCGAAACCTTGAAATCAACTGAGGATATAAAATAACAGGATAACTCATGGTTTGGCAACTTTATGTATCGTAAGCCAATAAACGCCTCAACGTCATCAGTCATAATTGAGACGTTTATTGTTTGTATTCATGACTCAAATTTTCGTTTGGAAACAGGTTCAACCCACAACGCACAGAATCCTGAACTCACCTTCCTTCCCCCCAACGACAACGTTACACCCAGATTTTTCACATCTTGTTGGCAAACGGGTAAATAATCCTGATTCCATTCATACAAGTCACGCGCCTGTCTTCCTTCCTGAGATTTCGCCCAACGCAACAGCGCTGCATCATCAGCGGTCAGACGCTCTCCAGCAACATATCCACCCTTCAAAAACGAGGGAACCGTCATTCCCCCCACAAATCCCACTGCCAGCACCACCGCCGCCGCCACCGAACCCGGAACAATTCTTTGCCAAAACGAAGTCAGTTCCTGCCTGTGAGCTTGACGAATCAAACTAGCTGCCGCCTCGGAAATCGCCGCCTCCTGTCGCCGTACAATTTGCCCCTCACACAACTCCAACGCACCGACAACTTTTGCCGCCCACCGCTTAAACATAGTATCTAACTCGGCTGGCTTTTCGTTAAGCAGCACCTGAAGGGAACCCGTTGCCAAGAGAATCACAAACAATGGGTCGCTGTAGTTTGTGTAACCCGTGCGGGCAACCAACTCAAAGACCTTGCGTTTGAATTCTTCAGACTGACCCTCAATCAGCTGATCTAAAAGTGTCTTGCTCTGATGAGAACCTTCCCCTTCCTCAAAAAACTCCTCTGCCAGCTCTGAACGTGCCACCAATCATTCCCTCCCTCAAGCTACTTGGTCTTTTTCAATAACCGAGTGGTCTTCAAATGCCTCTACAGTCACTAGACCTGTTTTCTCAATAGCGTTATAAGCCTCTTTCATGAAATTAACCACCCGCTGCTTGGATAAAATGGGCAAATGCTGGCTGTCCTTCCGAATAGCATCAGCAAACGTTAATTGTTTTTGGTCAATCAAATTGCGTTCCATTGAACTCAGTTTGGGAAACTCTACTTCCAGGACTGAGTATTTCTTCTGAAGTTGCTTCAACTCGTCATACAACTTCAAATGCTCCCAGTCATCGCATAGCCCCATATTCTTAACAAAGACATGGCAAATTTTCCCCTTAAACTCCTGTAAACTTTCCAGGAAAAGCTTAATACTATCATGACCGCCCGTACACAAGAACCACTTATAAATTTGAACGTTGTATTCCTGGGCAATTTCTGAATCAATCAAGTTATTTCTCTTAATCCAATCGGTCACCATCGGATAGACCTGTGCGGGAAGATTCACAAAAACAGGTTTTTTCAATGATAAATTGAAAATCAAATCGACTTCAAAGGACTTCTTTTCCTGTTCGCTAAAAAAGACTTGATGACAGTTATCCGGATAAAAAGCTCCCACATCTGGATTGGTTCTATCTGATTCGACAAAGTGGAAATCTAACTCTTTATCCAAACAGTACTGGAGTAATACCCGACAAAATAATGATTTACCGACTCCTCCTTTTTCGCCATCAACAAAGTGGATTTGTGCCATTTTTACCTCTCAAATGAATGATTATCAGAAGTTCATGCGTTTAGATGCTCTCTATTTTTGCTTACAAACCACTTGCATCAAACTCACGAGAAGCTGCCTGAGAAAAAGCGCCCCACGCTCCATCTGATGGTTTTGATAAACCTCTCCGAACTGCCCGAGAGGAAACGACTTCTTGCTGATAAGAAACTAACTCCTCTGGCTTAAGCCCAAACGCCTGCCGTAACTGTTCAATTTGTCCCTCCAAACAGAAAATAGCCTCTTGCGCGGCGGCGGCAAGTTCTGCCTGATTTCTCACACCAGTTGCCTGATAAGCAAATGGCAACCAATAGGCTCTAATCGGCCTCAGCACCAACTCATTTGGAGACACTCCACTTTTGAGATAATCAAGAACAACACTATCCGGCGTATCTGCCATTGGCTGGAACCGGAACAAAATATCCCGTCTCTTACGCACTTGTGGCTACCTCCGTTGACTCACGCAAAGATTCGACTAAAGACTGACCAACAATGCTTTGGAAATAAAGGTACATTCCATAGGCATCGCTAATTCGATTACCCAGTTCTGCATCCCGTAGGTTGGGAGGCAGCTCTACACCATGCCAGATCACATCCACCCCAGCAAAATGCTCTTCCAACTCCCGTTTGAGATAATCGGCTGTCCCTCCTGATAAAATCACCTCATCCAGATCTCGTGGCAGTACTTCCCGCAACCAGCTTCGCAGCGCCAGGGCATACTCTGGACGACATTCAACAATTGCATTAGTCAGCGCCGCCATTTCCTCTTTGCGTCCCTCACGGGTTACCGACTGCAATAGGGGTTGCAATAGCTTCGGTGAGGGTTGTTCTCCACCAAGGGCGATCGCTCGTGCTAACCTTCCCGTATCCAGACCCGACGTGCGGCTATCTACCATCTCCACCAACCGCACAAATCCAAAAGAAGAGGTCACACGCTTGCCAACTTGTCCCCGTTCTGAAACCAGCACACTGGCATTCCGGTAGCCCAGCATCACTACTGCACAAGTCTTGCGTTTTAGAGCCATTCCCTCCGATTGCGTCCGCATCAAATAGATTCCTGCACCTTCGGGCTTACAATCAAAGTGCGTTAGCTTTACCCTCAACGTTCCATCCGGCGTCTCAAACCGCTCTAGACCCGAAGCAATCATCGCTTCCAATCGACTAGCATTCTCGTATTCCCCCGGTGGCAGTAGCGCCGCGAGCGCCACTTTAAACCGATTTCCTAAGCCCAGAGACGTTGCTGCCACCCAAACGGCTGCCAATGTTTTGGGATAGGCTCGCTCGTACTTAAGTTGAGACAACCCCGCATTCCCATGGAACCGCTTGGCGGCTAGATAACCCACAGCATAATAGCTTTCGTCAACTTTAACCCAAGCCCTATCTTGTGGTAAAGCTTCTCCCATGTCTAGGCTTAGCCGCTCGTAGGCATCAACGGATGCGGCAGGTACGCCAATTACTTCTGGCTCCATACATAACACAGTAGGCTCTCCATTTTTGCCCATATAAATCACTTTGGTGAGAGAGCCACCAAAATCTAAGACCAGAAACAAATCGGGTGGTTTTGGTTTTCGACCCATGACGAAACTCCTTTCTATTCAAGAGTAATTTAACTCAATAGGAATTGGAAAGACCTTGAAAAGACTTCATTTAATTTTCCTCAAGTTCTCCTCAAGACTATTGTTATTCTTAGCAAAGAATCCCCATAGACCACCATAACCCCTCAGACATAGCGCTCATTTCAACCTTATCCCCAACCCAATTTCATCATCTCTCTCTATCAAATGGATGAATTTCATTCACGGGAAATCAACGAATTGAGGTTGATGTTCTCTCTATCTTGTGAAAGATAACCCTCTACAGTTACTTGAGGAAGATTAAGTCAAGTTCTTCCCAAAGAGGGTTTTCATTGAGGCTATCGCCTTACCTCAAATGAAGTGATTGAGGTAAAACCATGGCACATCCCGGCGTAAATATCTATTCTGGCAGTTGTGACCCGCTCGGTGCGGCGCTGACATTTCCCACAGAACTCAGCTTTAAGAAGGGAAAAATCTTTCAGCACTATCCAATCACCGACAAGAGGGGAACCCTATACCGAGACGCAGAAGGTGCCTATCAGACTTTGAAGAAGCGCTATCCTCAAGGTTCGCCAAAACGACTGGAACTGTACATCCGCATCGCCACCGCGAAGTTCAAACAACATCCCCAACTGGCAGAAGCGATCGCCAAACGGGGTGGCATTCCCTGGCTCCAAGAGTGCCGTCACCAAACGGGCGCTCTAACCAAACGTTTTCAGTGGTGGGAAGGAGAAGGTATCAACTCACCGATGATTCGATGCCTCATTGAAGCATATCGACGATACCGATGTTCTGTTTTAGCTCAAAGAGAACCTGCTCCTAATCCAATTGTTGAGCTAGAAGAGGGTGATGTCTTTGTCTTTGGATCAAACGGGAAAGGTATACATGGCGCTGGCGCTGCACTTCAAGCCTTTGGACAAGAGTATCACGTTGAGTTGGTTAACCGACAGCAACCATGGCAACCTGGAGAAGAAGTTATCGGCAAATGGGCTATCTATGGCAGACCAAGGGGCTACCAACAGGGTCATGCTGGGGCGAGCTATGCTATCGAAACCAAGACGGACTGGCGGCGAAAGCAATCAACTTCACTATCCGTTATTCGTGTCCAGATTGAGGAGTTGGTAACTTGGGCTAACCAACATCTTGACCGTCGGTTGCTCTGTACGGCAATAGGCTGCGGTAAAGCCGGCTATTCCACAGAAGCTATTGCCTCCCTTTGGCTGGAACTGGAGCCGGAAATCCCATCCAATATCTTACTAGCTCCTTGTTGGAGAGACTATTTCAAGCAGCAAGGTTCCGTCTGAACTATAGCCCGACAGAGGATATCTGTTGGGCTATTTTTTTAGAGCGTTAAAAAAGAGCGCACCGTTCCCCACCTAAATCTTCCAAGACGCTGCATTTAAGTCAAAAAATTTATTTTGATACATCCCAACATGAGAGATAATTGAGGGATAAGTGAGGGAAATTCCACATTATTTCAGACTATTATAAGTGAATCTACCAACTTATACGGCAAAATAATACCTGTTGGTTGTTCACGATTCCGACGAATTTTCCTCAAATACCCCTCACACTCTTCCTGAGAGAGCAACGCTCCGCTTTGGTGCTAGATTGAGGAACAGGTAGCCCCCCGCCGTAGGAGCAAGCCAAGTGTTTGTTCCCCCATTTGGATTCCAAACCTTGAAGGGGAAAGGTATTAACTCTCTTGGAGTTAGCGATCGCGCCTCCCTTGCGTTGTCAATATCTATAGTGGATGAGAGAGTTGAGGCACAGCAATAGAAAGCATTGTAAGCTTCAATGGGTAAGCCCGTCTTCGAGGGAAACATGTCAATACCTGAGCTACTTGAAACCCATTACCGCGATCGCACAACACCCAAAGTATTCCAGCCAATCTTGTCCAAACACAAGGGCTGATCCAAAAATTGGTCGCCAAGCAGCCAGAGTTAATTGACGATATTGATGACATTGTTACCCAAATCACCCAACCCATTCCCCAAGCTCCAATCAGAGCCAAACGTCAAACATCCGTAGATCCCCAACCCTATCGCTCTCAGGTTAAGTCTCTGATGCGAAATGCCTTGCGCTATTGGGAAGAGGGATATGAGGATAACCCGATTGAAGAGGAATTACCTGATATTTTGGCACAGGCTCAAGCCTTTAGTGAACAAGGCGATGGCAATAATGCGCTGGTTATTCTAGAAGCCATTACCCAAGCTTGTACCGAAGATTGGGATGACCTAGTTGAGTATGGTGGGGATAGTGATTATTTAATGTCACTCCTTGATCCAGTTTGGGCTGAGGCAATTTTAAGCGCTAAATTTCAACCCGGTGAGGAAGTCGATTTACAAATCAATTTAGAGGACTGGCAAGATCGGTTGGGAGCAACGTTTAACTTAGCTTCAGCCGCCTTGCGTCAAGGGTGGGATGATTTGGCATTACAGGCTGTCTTACGGGGAGAATCAACAGATTTGTGGGAGGATAATCGTCCCGACGATGCTGACCAACTTACTCGGATACGCCTCTCTATCTTAGAAAGTCAACAACGGCAGGAAGAATACCTCAATCTTGCCCGTGCTGAAGCGATTGAACCAGAGTATTTGACGATGTTAACTCGTCTGGGGCGTGTAGATGAGGTGATGGCACAAAGAAATCAACTCACCTGTGTTGAACAAGCATTAGAAGTCGCCAAAGCACTGCGAGAACAGGATGCCATACCTGAAGCTCTCTTAATTGCTCAACATGGACTAACACTTCCAGAATCCATGCCATCTCATTCCTATTGGGCAACCCTAAGCCAATATAAACCCTTGGGCATCCATCGCTATCAACTGGCAGACTGGACGAGTAACTTAGCCGAGGGGTTGGGTGACCAAAAAGCGGCACTTTCTGCCCGAATAGAAGCCTTTAAAGCACAGCCATCTTTCAAAGATTATCAAAGCGTGCAGCATTTAGCCGGGGAGAACTGGTTAACCGTGCAAGGCGACTTGCTTGAACATCTGCGGCAATGTGATAATTGGAGTACCCAAGAAGCCCAGGTGGATATCTTCTTGCACGAAGAGTTAATTGATGATGCCATTGCCGCATTAGGACGTTATTGTCGTGACCACTTAATCCATCGGGTAATGGATGTGGCGATTTCCCATCGCCCAGAATGGGTGATTGAACAAGCTCGTCACCATGCAGAAGATATCATAAATCGGGGTAAAGCAAAGGCTTACGATGCAGCGGTGGAGTGGTTGCAAAAAGCTCGCGCTGCTTATTTCCAGTTAGGGCAACAGAGTGAATGGAATGATTACCGAACTCAGTTGATGACGACTCACGCTCGCAAGTATAAGTTGATGGGGTTACTTAAGACGATTTAAAAACTTCCGCCATCGTAACTGAATGGTTGGTTTGTCGATGAGGAGGATAAGGAGATTTACGTTTGCAGCGCTCTGTACAGCTTATTCGAGGTATTGATAATCAAGTTGTTGAGGCGGTTCTACTGACTCTCGCACAGAACCACATCAATGACTCTCCTGTTGTGAGGTTCTGCATCTGTAACCTCTCAATCCGATGAGAAATGGCTCGTTCATCGTTGAGTTGTTTCAAGGCGATAATCAACTGATAGCGCACGTAGGATGCTGATTTCTCAACTTGAAGTTAGAGAGAATAAATGGATGTTTGGAATAATCTTCAATACCCCATTCTCATCATAAATATAGCTAAACAAGGACAGTTGACCAGGAGAGACATTACCATTGCGTCCCCCATGGACAGCAATATGACAAGGTGTACACAAAGGAATTAGATTTTCCGGTCGGTTGTCCTCTGGCATAAAATTAGCATGATGCACCGATAGCGTCGCCATTGTCCACTCCGAACGGGTGAGATTTGATGGCTTTTCGCCGGGACGCAGACATTGTTTCCCACAGTGGCGACAGCGCCAAAGAGCAGCTTCTTTGACAGATAGGGCGATGTCTGACCAATTATCGGCGTAGCGCTGGCGGTTGATTGGCATCTTCGGGAGAAAGAGTATCTGGGAACAGCGATAAGCACAACTATTGTATTCGGAATGGGGTTGCTATGATAGCCATCGCTCGTACAAAGGCTCCCAGGCTGCACTTGTTTATGATATCTGCTTTTTCGTCAGCCTGTTAACGGGTTGGTATGTGAAACCGCGCTGCATTAGATTTATTTTCTGTTCCCCGCTATCCCTAGAACATCGGTTCAATCGCCGAATCATCTACTGAAATTCCTAAAAAACAGTCACCTCAGCGACTAAACAATTCCTGTTTTGACCTTAAACAAACGTGCCATGGCACGTTTGTACTTTTTCCGGGGTATTTTCCTCAAAAAATGAGGGACAAGTGAGGGAAAACTTACACCCAATTAGCGTATTATTAGCCAATTGACGCTAACCTAAGCCCTTCTGCCTTACAGTCCTGAGTAAATCTTATCAGCTATTTCCCTCAATTATCCTTCCTAAAAATTCCAAACTTGCCCCAAATAATCTTCCTTAGGATAGTTTTTTGAATAAAATAGAGCCAATGAATCAGTTTTGCGCTAGGTTAATCGATATACAGCTCCCCACTACCAGAGCAAGCCAAGTGTTTGTTCCCCCATTTAGACTCTAAACCCCGGTTAACACCCCTTCCAAAATCGGCAACTCACCCCACACCTTTCCTCCATTCCAACAAACATCACTTTCTTTTTTGAAGACCAATTGAAAATTGTGACCTGTGTTCCCATAGCTTTTCACTCTCTATCAATACTTTCCTCCCGCAGCTATAACAGGTAGCCGCCATGAACCATGAACAAAACAACTGAAATTAAAATCCGAGTCACACCGACTGAGAAAAAAAGCTGGCTGATTAAAGCTCAAAAAGCCGGGATAAGTCTTTCCGAATATCTCAGACGCTGCGCTTCCCGGCGAGAAATACCCGCTCAACCACCAGAGGTCAATTACCACTTAGTCCTCCAACTGGGTCGAATCAGCAACAGTCTCAACCAACAGGTTTTGGCGATGAACGCGGCTGTGACATCCGGACAAGACATTTCCAATATCGCTGAAGCAACAGAAGCCGTTGCACAAGTCCTCGACTTACTCAAAACTGTACAATCCCAACTCCTCAACCCACCTGAATCCCTAGACCAGAAATGATTGGCAAAATCACCAAAGGCTCCGACTTCAACAGTCTGCTACGATATATTGAAAGCAAACCCGACGCCCAATACCTGGGTGGCAATATGCTTGGCACCACCAGAGAGGAATTCTCTCAAGCCTTTCACCTGGTTTCCCGCCGTTCCAACCGAGTCAAATTTCCCGTTGCTCACATTTCCTTAAGTCCCCACCCCGACGAAAAACTCTCTACTATCCAAGTCTTGCAATTTGCTCAAACCTACCTGAACAAAATCGGATGTTCTGAGTGCCAGTGGGTTCTCTACTCTCATAACGACACAACCACCGAAGAGGGCAAAGTGCGATCGCATTTCCATATTGTAGTCAATCGGGTGCAAATGACCAATGGATTAACCGTATCCTCCTGGATGGACTGGAAGCGTTCTGAACGAACCCTCAGAGAACTAGAGAAACAGTATAATCTTACCCCAGTAACACCAAGCTGGGACAGTGAAAAACAGGCTCCTTCCACTGGACAGGAACGGCGACGCCGACGGGAGACATTCCAATACGAAAGGGGTTTGCGTTTATCTCCCCCAGAGAAACCTATCAAGCAGCGTCTCCAGGAAACAATTGACCAATTCACGTCTATTCCTCTGACATTACCTAACCTGATTAAACAACTAACCACAGTCGGTGTGAATGTCCGCATTTCTGCCAACGACTCCGGAAACCTTACTGGTATCAGCTATGGCTTTAAGGGACTCGCTTTTAAAGGTTCCCGACTGGGAAAGGCTTATACCCTAATGGGATTGCAAAAGTATCGAAACGTCAGCTATGATTCTTCCAGGGATTATCTGCCAATCCAGCAATTGTGTAACTCAAAAACACCTCCCTCTGATAGCACCTCTACAAACTCTACTCAAGTCTCTTCCACTCAATGGCAGCGCACTCAGTTTGTTGCCACGGTTCTCAAGAATTTGCTGGCTAGCCAAAAGACAAACTGTCTCAAAGGAAGGAATTACCAAGCTACCCTAAAAGCTGGACAATTATCCCTAATACATTTACCTTCTAATACTGAAATTATGAGGGCTAAATCTAGCGAAAATGCCTGGGAACCGCTTACGGCTTTTCTCAGTGACCAGCACATCATGGACTTTCAGGAGATTCACTCCCAATTAGCACAATTGAACCAATCTAAACCAACTAAAAATAACTCATTTGTTGAACTTTAATTTCTCCTGTCTATGAGGGCTTCGTCTACTTATTTTATCCTTCAGATTGAAGTGCAAAATTGTCAATCAATATCAACAACCATGCCAGTAATTATACCGACTGGAGTTTACCGAGTTGAACCGATCATTTATCCTAGTCAGGTAACAATTAGTATTTTCCTTCAAAAATCGGTCAAATCCTCCTCTAACTTAACTTGCGGCGGTCTAGGTCGGTCAGGTTTAGCCAACAACCGCTCAAAGGCTAGCTGATGGTGTTGGTCAGCCAACCACGCATGATACGTTTGACTATGAATCGTCGCCGAATGTCCCATTTGTTGCGCCGCCAGCCCAATTTCCAGACCATACTGCATACTCCGAATCGCCCAACAGTGGCGCAAATCATAAGGGCGAAACGGCATCTCCTGACGCCGGAAATACCGAGTCACTCTGTTCCCCAAATCGCGGTTAGTCTTCCCGTGACAAGCAGGCAGTTTAACCTCACTCAAGCTAAACTCCTCCACCCACTCCGGATGCAGGGGCCAGACTCGCCTAGCCCCCGTTTTCCCCGCCAAAACCCTCAACACTCCCCCACCCTGGGAAAACTCTTCTAAATCCAGATAAAACAACTCATGGGGGCGCAATCCGTAGGTCGCCAGCATCCCATAAGCCCAGCGCCAAGCGGGGTTAGACAGGCGATAGTACCACTCAACAATCACCCGATCACTCGGTAAAGAGCGGGGAGACACTTTAGTCGGAGAGTAGTTTCCGGCAAACCGCTTGGCATCAAAATCAACACCCGCTATTTTGGCTAACTTATCCAACGCCAAACAAGTCTTCTGACGGATGCGAGTATCTGGCGGCGTAGCGGCAATAGCCTTTTTGAGGATTAGTTCGGTCAACGATTGGTCACCAGGCAGGCGCTTAAACACCTCATTATAATTCGTTTCCCAAGTCGTCAGAGATTGAGGCGTTTTAGCTCGCCGCATAAAATAATCCATTTTTAGCGCACCAACCCAATCCCCAACTGTTTTATAAGGCAGGGTTCCCGTCAGACGATGGCGCAAATAAGGCTTCCAAGAAAATTCCCCACTCTCAAGCCGAAAACCCACTTTCCGGGCTTCTTTTTCCGCCATAGAAAGCCCGTCAACCGTGGCATAAACTCCCAAAGCAATCTCTTGTTGATGAGGAAAAGACTTATTACTCATTGGACGCGGGGGAAGTGTTGCCCGCAAATATAATCGATTGCCTTTAATAATAATTGTCACCCTCGTCTTATCAGTTTTCAGTCTCCTGTTAGCCTGATTGAGCAACTCAATAAATTCACAATCTTTCATCAATAATTTGGGTATAATAAAAACGAGTACACTTCAACACCGAGGGAGTTTGGAAGATGGAGACAGATACTAGGCGATCGCCCTTGCCCTTAATCGTCAAACCCTCGTTATTATGGGCATCCCACCCCGTTGACTCCCCATCGCCTCACCTGGGTGACAATCTGTCCCTCTAACCGCAAGTCAGCGTTGGGCGGTTTCCCCCCTTGAGTATAGGACAAAAGCAGACTTAAACCAAAGATGGGAAGGGGTCTAGTGTCTTCCCTCATTTTTCCCTCTGTTGGTTTGAGTCCAACAAGCAATGGAATCAAGAGAGAATCTCTATCTCATAGCCATAACCTTGCTCCGTCAAAAATAACTGTCGGTGACGGGCAAAATCTTCTTCACAAGTCCGCCGGGAAACTAGGGTATAGAAACGCGCCACTCTGCCATCGTTTTTAGGGCGCAGAATCCGTCCCAAGCGCTGGGCTTCTTCCTGTCGGGAGCCATATTTTCCTGAGACTTGAATTAACACGTCCGCATCGGGTAAATCAAGGGCAAAGTTACCGACTCTTGAGAGGACTAATCCTTTTAATTCTCCTGTGCGAAACAAGGAATAGAGTTCTTCCCGTTTCCTTTGGGAGGTTGAACCGACAATGAGGGGAAAGGCTGTCACCTTGGCTAAGTGTTTGAGCTGAGAAAGATACTCCCCAATAATCAGGATTTTGTGGTCGGCTGCTTGTTGGATCAAATACTGAACCACCTCAACTTTGCGGGGATTTTCTGCCGCCACTCGGAACTGCTGGCGACGAGGAGTAACCGCATAGTGCATTTGCTGCTCACTATCCTGGGGGATGCGAATTTCTGTACAACAGGCTGTGGCGATGAATCCTTGAGTTTCCAATTCACGCCAAGGTACGTCGTAACGCTTGGGACCAATGAGCGCAAAAACATCTCCCTCCCGTCCATCTTCTCGAATCAGAGTGGCAGTGAGTCCCAAACGCCTTCTGGCTTGGAGTTCAGCGGTGATGCGGAAGACAGGGGCTGGGAGCAGGTGGACTTCATCATAGATAATCAGCCCCCAGGAACGGGCGTTAAAGAGGGAGAAGTGAGGAAAATCAGCCGCTTGGCTAGGACGATAGGTGAGAATTTGATAGGTGGAGAGGGTGACGGGTGCGGTGGATTTAACCTCGCCACTGTATTCGGCAATGGCGTCAGGGGGTAAGTCTGTTTTATCGAGGAGTTCTCGACGCCATTGTCTCACGGAGGTTAAGCTGGTGGTTAGGATTAAGGTATGTTCGCCAACGGCTGCCATAGCTGCCATACCGACAATGGTTTTTCCTGCGCCGCAAGGAAGGCAAATGATGCCACTTCCCCCTTGGACGTAACCGGATTGATAGAAGGCTTCGGCGGCTTGTTGTTGGTAGGGGCGGATTTGGAACGGTTGACCACTGCGAGTCTGAGAACGTAATTGCAGGGGTAAGGTGTCACCTGTAACGTATCCGGCTAAGTCTTCAGCCGGATAGCCCAGATCAACTAAGGCTTTTTTGAGTAGTCCGCGAAAGCTAGGGTTAACGTGAAAGGAGACGGGGGAAAGGCGCTTTTCTAGGAAAGGGGCAACCGATTTTTCCCGGATTAAGAGTTCTGCCAAAGGCGGGTCAGCAACGTTAAGCTCAAGAAAGAAAGGATCGTCTTTTCGCTCAAGGCGGGTGAGTCCGTAACGCTCTCCCAGGGTCCGGATTTCCTGAATTACTGCTTCGGGAACAGGGTACTTGGAATAGTGATGGAGTGCGGTGAGCATCCCTTCCACTGCTAATCCGGCGGCGCGAGCATTCCAAATACTCAAGGGGGTAAGGCGGTAGGTGTGGATGTGTTCTGGGCTTTTGATCAGTTCAGCAAAGGGAGCGATGGCAACTCTAGCCCCATCAGCCTTAGGGGAGTGAACCTCTAAGAGAATGGTGCGATCGCTCTGGACAATGAGGGCATTTTCGGGGTTGTAGGACATTTAAAGGCAGAAGAATCTAAGGCAGAAGGTAGAAGAGTTTAAGGCTTTGGCAAACTATAACCTAGCTTCTGCAAAGCACGGTGAAACCGAGTTTCCGATTCAAGTGGCACCACTAAACGGCGTTCCCCTGCCAAGAAACAATACTTTTTGGTGCGGGAATCATTGGCAATTAAGACGGCGAGCGCCGGATCATTACATTCAATTAAACGTGCTGTTCCTAAATCCTGCAAACTCCCTGTCCGGGACTTGACATCGGCTAAAAATTGTTCAACGGTTTGGGGTAAAGGTTCCGGACTGCGTGCCACTAAGAAGTCTTCTAATTCTTGGAGTCTGTAACCTTCTGCGACGGCTTTGAGTAGTTTCGTTTGGTCTAAACGCCACACCGCATCAGAAACCTTCTGGGTATACAACTCCAGTAGCAGCACATCAGCCGCTGTCAGGGATTCTCCCATTGCCGCTATTTCCAGATTGGGTAAGACTCGCAAAACCGGTTGAGCCTCTGGAGAGGCTGGGATGTAATGATCCGTTAGTTCTAAACAGTAAGCGCCAAGAGGAGTCAAGCGGAAATACAGCAACCCATCGTAGCGGCTCAAGAACTCTAGGTCATCGGTTCCCCAATTGTTGCAATAGTCAGAACGAGCCTCCCGTGGAGAAATGTACGCCACATCAACCATGCCTAACGTGGCAGCATATTCAAATAGTAGGCAGAGTACATACCTGCCTTGCAACATACTCCAGTCGTGATACCCCAGATAGCCTAAACTGCCGTAGCCAGCTTCACAAATATAGAGATCCCAAGGGTTACGGGTGACTTCAAAATCATAATCGCTTGCCTGGATGTAGCGAAAAAATTCATCCACCTGAATCCAACGATTGACGGGACAAGCGTATAGTGCCATTGTAATCGCCTCCCGCCGTCCCACCACAGCGGTTAAGCTTCTTTTCCCTTTACCCGTTTGCCCTTTAATCTGATCAATACGCCTGAATTCATCCAAAAGTTTAGTTTTACGCCATTTCTGCCAAAGGGTGTGTAGGGTTTTTGGAGGAGGAAGAGTGAGGGCTTTTTGACCCGCTTTGGTTAAACGCAGTTTTTTGCCGGACAACTCGGCTAAACCGCCTGCTTGCACGAGCATCGACCAAGCAAAGGCACGGATCAAGCCTATGGGTTGGTCATAAAAGTTACCCTCTTCTGGAGGGGGATCGGTGTAATAATCTCCACCAGAAAGTATCGCTGTCATGGTTTTCAAGGTAGCCGTAGAAGGAAAGCGAGTTTTATCGCTTACAGATACCTTACCCGTATCAATCAGCCGCAGCACCGCTAGTAAGTCTTGCTGTGCGGCTCTTTCCATCAACCGCTGCTCAACAGAAACATCGACAACTTGGGTTTTAAATGTTCTACTGTTGTAGTCAATGACTGGTTGTTCTTGCTGGATAGTTTTGGGAATCTCATTCTCTGTTTTCAGCTTAGCTTGAGCCGGAGGTGGCACGAAAGCAGACAAGCGTTCCTTCAATTCCTCTGGCATCAGATAGTCGAAGAAAAATAGTCCCAACCTGGAAGGGTTTTGCAGGGTGCCATAGGCATTAACCGCACCCCAATTGGGCAACTGCCCATACTTTGCCTGAAACTGAGCCGCATCAAAGTGTGAATCCAGTGAATAAACCACTTCTGATACAGCAGTTTGTTGGAGTGGGTCGAGTTTTTCCCACTGTGCTTTGAGTTCTTTTCCTTGCAGGTAGGGCTGAATTAGGGCAACCAGTTCGGCTTTGCGGGTTGGTCGTTCGGTTGTTGGCAGGTGTGGCAGGAGTCTTCTGAGATAGTCTACAGTTTGCTGGTTGAGCGCCTCAGCAACGGTGGCAATGATTGGGTCTTTGGAGTAAGGCATCAGCACTGATGAAGGTGACAGGCTTTAGGAATTAGGGTAGCAGGAAAAGGGAGAATCCGTTTTCGCCCATCGATGAACTTGGCGTTGGTTGGCAAAGAGAATTTGTGCGCCATGGCGCACATTTTTAACCATCCTCAATTGCTTTCTATGGCAAACTGCCGTCGCAGAGCATTAGTGGATTCCTTAGAACATGCACGAGTCACCTGTTTGACTGGTTTGGGGGTGAATTGGACAGCCACACACCATCTGCCATCCTTCCGGTAAAAATGCCAGGTTTTAGCTCCTTGTGCTGGTAATCGGTTGATTCTACGGCGAAAATCTCCAATTTCAGATGACACATACTTGCCAAACTTGTCCTCTAAGCAGTAGGGAACCCGAATCTTAATCGTTTGCCCATCCCACTGGCAGGTCTGATTGCCGAATGACTCGTCTTTAGCTCCTACCACATAAGATTGTCCTTTGGGAATAGTGACCCGAATGGGAGCCGCTTTAAGGTATTTGATTTGCAATTGGTAGTGGTGGAGCTTGCGCTTTTTATGGTGCAATTGAAAGCGTAAATTCTGCCAGTTAGTATCCTTGTACTGAAGAGATACCGAAAGAGGAAACTGACAGCCAGTTTTACTATTCTGCCAGTTTTTTCTACCGTAAAATTTACGGGCATTTTTTAGCTTGCGTGTAGCCTTTTTAATCCACTTCTCGCCGGATTTGACCTTAGCAGCTAGCACCTTAATGTGACGCTTACGGTTGGCTTTCGCCGTATCTACCGCCCCCTGACTGAAGGCTATCACACTATTGGCGTGACGCTTGTTTATCCCATACGCCTGCTGCAAATGCGTATTCCATTGAGATTTGTTGAATTCATCTTTCCAGAGGAGATAATTGGCTGTCTCGCATACTGCTTGATGGAAAATAAATGAATATTCGGACAGGAACATTTCCAGTTGAGTCTTTCCCAACGGGTTTAACTCGTTGGCTGGAGTAGGAAGTCCTTTGCAGTATGTGATAGTAGCCATTGATTCGACCTGGCGGCAATGTATGTTGAACAGATGCGGCTTAAGGACAAGGCTCCTCAGCCTATCCCCTTTGCGGTTCATACGTTGTCACAGTTGCGTCAGCACCTGCATCAAAGCCGTCTAGAGAAACAGGAGCAAGTCCGCTATGGGTTAGCCCAAACTCCAGTGGAAACGTTCAAGGTCCAAGAGGAAGAACGGTTCTGTGACTTCCGCTTGAAAACGGCGCTGGGTAAGAATTTTGCGGGTGTAGGATATTATTAAGCCAAAGTGCTGGCACTCTGGGTAGAGCGATAGGAGAGAGTGTAAGAGGCAGATGGGTGTGCATCTGGAGCATCATTGAGCATGGCTAAGGCGACCTGATGAGCCTTTGTGCGTAGGCGAGCGCCAGAGCCAAACCACGTTGAAAACAGACGAGCTTCGGCGAGTGCTTCTCGCTGATGATCCAGCCATTCAGTAATGCTGTTGTAAGCATCCCAGAGTGTTTGACCTTGGTTACCCCGTCCGCTCTCAAAGTTAGCCACGAGTTGTGACCAGGCTGGGTGTAAGGTTGGTTGTGTTGTACCCAAGACTCGTCCTATGTAGTCGGCGAGTAACTCAGTTGTGAGTTCCTTATGTGCCATGGCTTGGTATTCCTCGACGCTGTACTGGAATTCCTTCTGGGTTAGGTCGAGGATGTTATGGATATGTTCGAGTTGTTCGGTAAGGCTCAAAGAGTGAGGAAAATCCAAATGCGTTTTCCACCTTTGAGGCTACCTGCGGCTTCTAACTGCACGCCGCCTCTCGAGAGGAGGGGGTCAAACCAGCGAAAGGCTTCTTCGTTTTGCAGGGGGGTGTAGTCATGCTTGACGATACCGAGAAACGCCTGATCGCGATCGCGCCGCAGCTTTTTCTTGAGAATAATCTCTGAAGAATTTCCTTCAACCTGATATAAGGGTTCCTCAATGACTCGCCAATTCAATCCGGCTTCAACAATCGCTTGTTCAGTCGTTGGCGGATTTTGCAAGACGGTGTCAAGTTTATGCCAAGCGGCTTGATGGACAAAAAATCCTGACTCAAATTTGTGTGACATGAGCGAACTCTCCTTGGAAGAGATTGTGAATGATTTCTAGCTATTGGTTAGAGTGGCTCTCAACAATTGGTTCTAATTAGAGTTTATAATTCAAGGATATGTTTCCCTGATCCGGCTTGATGTCCCCTTTAAACAATAAGGTAACATCCCATGAACGCCCCACAGATTGAATTTGTTCCCCTGCGCGATGCGGTGAGTACAGAGGCTCTGACGACCCTGGATGTACTGATTAAAATTATTCCTCCCCAACCAGAGGCTAACCTAAAACGACCCGAACTTAATCTGGGTTTAGTGATTGATCGTTCCGGTTCGATGGCAGGGAAGAAAATTGCTTATGCCCGTCAAGCGGCATGTTATGCGGTGCAGCAACTTCTGGGGAGCGATCGCGTGAGTGTGACGATTTATGATGATATCGTCGAAACCTTAATTCCTAGTACCCTCGCCACGGAAAAGAATTACATTACCCGTCAGATCGAACGGATTCACCCCAGAAACATGACTGCCCTCCATGATGGCTGGGTTGAGGGCGGTAAGCAAGTGAGTCAATATTTGAATCATGAGGGGTTGAATCGGGTGATTTTGCTCTCAGATGGACTAGCTAACACAGGGCAAACCAATGCTGACGCGATCGCCTCTGATGTCTATGGACTGGCACAACGGGGTGTGAGTACCACGACAATGGGGGTTGGGGATGATTACAACGAAGACTTGTTGGAGGTGATGGCGAATAGTGGGGATGGGAATTACTATTACATTGATACTCCCGAACAACTGCCAGAGATTTTCCAAACTGAACTGCAGGGCTTAATGGCAACCATGGGGCGGGAAGTGCGGCTAGGGATTGAGCCACAAGCAGATGTGGACGTGGTTGATGTCCTGAATGATTTGGATGTCTCCCTTCAGGGTGAGTTCAAGTTACCCAATTTGGTCAAGGGTAATCCTTTTATGGTTGTGGTGCGGCTCAAGGTGCCACCCATGAGAGCAGCCGACAGTGCCAACCTCTGCAATTTCCGTTTAAGTTGGGATGAACCCGAACAGCAGGAACGACAACGGATACGACAGATGTTTCAACTGCCCGTCGTCGCGGCGGCTGCTTTGGCTGAATATCCCCTGAATCCAGAGGTGCAGCAACAGGTGGTGCTGATGAGTGCAGCACGCGCCAAGAAGGAAGCGGTGCAAAAGGTGGATGAGGGAGACTATGCAACCGCGAGCCAATTGCTACAAACCGCCCGGGAGCAAGTGTTGGCAGCCCCGGCGTCCCCTTTGATGGAACAAGAGGCGATCGCGTTAATGGATTTGGATCGGGATCTTCAGTCACGACGGGTACAACAATTTCGCAAAATGTCTACTTACCAGTCTCATAGAAGTCGCCGCAGTATGAGCCAGTCTACTTATCATGACTATCAAGTGCAGCGGAGTCAACGCTATCGGGGGCAGAATTTACCTGATGATCTGCGGGGTCGAATTGAGGTGATTCAGGGGGATATTACAAAACAACAGGTTGATGCGATTGTTAATGCTACGGATAATTATCTGTCGGGTAGTGCTGGTGTTGATGCGGCAATTCACCGGGCGGCTGGATCTGGGCTAAAGAAAGAATGTGAACAGATCCATCGTTGTGAGACAGGTGAAGCGAAGATTACCCGTGGCTATAATCTGCCAGCTCGATGGGTGATCCATACAGCAGGTCCAGCTTGGCAGGGGGGCCATCAGGGAGAGGATCGGATGCTAGCTCTATGTTATCAGAACTGTCTAACGTTGGCAGAGCAATACTCGATTAAAACCATTGCCTTCCCGGCTATTAGTACAGGGTTTCTGGGCTTTCCAAGTGACTGGGCATCCCGAATTGCTTGCTCGCAAGTCAGAACATTTTTACGGGGACATGCTGCGATTGAGAAGGTGGTTTTTGTTTGCTTCCAGCAGCGGGATTTTGATTGCTATTTAAATAGTGTTTAATCAGATGTTACTCCGGTACAGATTGATAAAAATAAAAGGCGATCGCTAAATACTCTGATTGAGCCACAAGTATCCTTGTTTAAAGCGAAAAGAGCCAGTGAATATCGCTCCACATAATTTGCCCATGTCTTTTATTTAGCTGATTTCAGTTTAGCCTTTGGTTTGACTTCTTTCAAATGAGCAGGAATCCATTTATTTTTCCAATCATCTTGTAGCAAATTTTGAGCATTACTGGGATTGATAAACATTTCTCGACCAATTGGAATGGAGTAATGATTTTTAGCATATTCACTCTTAGTCCCAATACTTTTTTTGTAATGCTTCCACATCTGCTCACGTAAACTGTTGTGCAACTGTGCCCACTCATCCTCAGTTTGATCAGGGAATAACCGTGTTAACTCATCCTGAATAAAAGATTCTGGATAGAGCACATCAAACATATGCAATCCACCTTTACCTCCTCCTGCACCTTGACCAAACACTCGTGCCGCAAAGTTCTCAGTAGTGTGTCCTGCTGTTGTATGTCCATAGACTGTACTTTGAGACCCAAGTTCTTCAGCCAACGCCGCCGCAAAGGAATCCTCTCCACTGCGCTCACCCTGCGTGTGTTCAGTCCACTCTTCATAGGAGGCTGCATCCTTGCCTTTTTTCTTATCGCCTTTTTGTTTAATTTTTGCGGCAATTCGAGCGCGATCTGCACCTGTATTACAGGCATACAACTGTACGTTTACATCATCAACTAAGGCATCTTTTAAACCACTGACAAATGTTTTCACATTCTCGGATTTTAGTTCAAATTTATTAGACTCATGCAATCCCAGACCAAAGGGTTCACCATGAGCAAATAGAGCTAGATTTTTAATTCTCGTAAATTGGGGAGGTGTTGTCGTGTCATTGTCTTCGGGATGAGACTGTTTATATTTATCGACAAGTCCGAGATGGATACGCTGTAGTGTTACCGTAATCTCACTCAACTCCTTAATCGGGATGGCTACGCCAATGTCAACGGAATAGCAGCAGCGTTGTAACCAAAACGTTCTGCCCCAGACTTTTGTTCTTCAATTGATCGGGTATCCTGATGCTTTGGCTGTGCTATGAAAGGCAAACCAAAGGGGCGGGTTTGCCTGAGACTGGTTTTAGGTAACTCCGCCGATCTTGCCGGGATGCCCTTACCAAACCCACGAGTTTTGGAAGGATTAGCTGCTGGAGTAAAAGTGGACTCCAAAGAAGCTTTTTTTGAGATGTGCCGCCGGGTACTCATGACCACCTCTGTTTTTGATGAAGTCGGAAGCACTCTCACTATAGACGCAACGTGAGTGTTCACACCTAGACCTATCAAAAAACTTTACACTTAAGAAGTCATCAAAAAGTAAGTTCTGAAAACTTGAGGAAAATCCAGGGGTAAGCAAATCGGCACTTAATGCGGTGTAGTTACTAGACCGACATTCTAACCCGCTTTACCAGGTTTTTGTTGCATGATAAACGCCTTGGTCATCCTGAGTAATGATTCCTTTTTGCAGCAAAGCCTCCACATTAAACTTAACCGTAGGAGAATCGGGTTTCAATTTTCGTGACCAATAGGGGGCAGTCTGTCGCACTTTCCTTAACAAAGCCAGCCAACTCATGGGAGAGTCTTGCAAAAGTATTAAAATGAGTTCCTGTAACTTCTTGGATTGTCTGAATATTCTTTTCTTTTTTGTCTTCTTCGTCTTGGGTTCATTCATCTTTACTTCCCTCCAGCCATTAGATTTAACTATTCCCGGCGACTGCCTTAAAAACACGAAGATTCAAACTCTACATAATGATGACATCTCAACAATCCTACCAACCTTGGCATCTAAAATACCGCCCTCAAAACCTATCTGAGCTAGTTGGTCAACCCCTAATTGTCAGAACCCTAACCAACGAACTCAAAACGGGAAACCTACCCAACGTCTTCCTATTCGATGGTCCACGAGGAACAGGGAAAACCTCCACCGCCCGAATTCTCGCCAAATCTCTTAACTGCCTATCATCGAGCCAACCAACCCTCACCCCCTGTGGCATCTGTTTGAGCTGCCGCAGCATCTGTTCAGGCAGTAACTTGGATGTCCGAGAACTGGATGCCGCCAGTAACAACGGTGTCGATGATATCAGGGAACTGATTAATTACAGCAAACTGTCAACAACCAATCGCTACCGTATCATCTATCTAGATGAGTGCCAAATGTTGAGCCGCTCTGCCCAAAATGCGGCTCTCAAGCTATTTGAAGACCGACTTCCTAATACTATTTTCATTCTGGCAACAACTGAATCTGAAAAACTCTTAGATACTATTATCAGTCGCTGTCAACATTTCCAATTCAGCCGTCTCTCTACCCAAGATATCATAGAACGATTAAGCCAAATAACTCTAAATGAGAAAATCTCGGCTAACCCTGAAGCTCTCCGGCTAATTGCTCAGCATTCTCAAGGAGGTATGAGAGATTCGGTACAACTGTTAGAGCAATTGGCTATGAGTACGAATGGTAAGATTGAACCTCACCATGTCCGGGACGTCATTGGCAGTATTCCGACTGATTCCTTAGTAGACCTTTGTGTTTCTATTTTCCAGGATACACCCCAAAGACTTCATAATCTGATGGCGCTGTCTAACCAACTCAACGATGAGGGAGTAGAACCCGTTCACTTAGTCAGAGAACTCCTCGCCATTCACCGAGACTTGCTGGTGTTTCAACTTTCCCAAGACACTAATTCTCTCACACAAGGTAAAGTTCCCTTCGCCAGCCTGATTGACCTGTCCTCCATCGAATCTCTATCCCAGCTTGTCTCTATCCCAGAAATACACCATCGGCTCCTAATCCTAGAAGCCGCAGCGTTAAGCGTTCAACAATCCTCTAACCCTTTAATCGGGCTGGAAATTTGCCTGCTGCAACTTGCCTATCTTTCTTTAGGAAAGGAATGACACTTGCAGTAAAAGAGATGGGGAAGTGAGTTCAAAATTCCCCACCTTCCTTAAGCTAAAACGCATTTCAATTGTGTATTCCCTGTTGCCTGTTGCCTTCCTTGGGATTGAGGCATCCCAATCTAAATGCCGTCTTACTAGTCTCTATGAAAGCTTTCACTCTCACAGGAAATGATACCCATCGAATCACGCATTTTATCCAAGAACAGAAGCATAATTTAGATCCAAAGTGGGCGATTTTCAATGTTCAACACTTCTCCTTTGAGCAACTAGAAGATGCCCTAATTTACGCCCAAACTCTGCCTTTATACGGTCAAGAAAAACTTCTAGTTATTCGAGGTAAAATCACAGCCAATCATTTTGAATTGCTCAACAAACTGCTGTCTCTAAATACACCCTCAACTGTCGTTCTAATTACTCCAATCGACACCCGTACTCGCATCGGCAAACTCATCAAACGTGCAACAACTGTCAAACAATTTAATTGTACGCCTTCCTGGAAAATCAATGAACTGGCGACTAACGTTCAGCAAGAATCACGCACTCTGGGAGTCAACCTACCTCTAGCCGTTGCTACCTACATTGCCAGCGCTACAGGTTCTAACAGCGCTCGCACGACTCATGAACTGGAAAAATTAGCCACCTGTCGCGGTGAGGAAACTCTAACCTTTGGTGAAATCAAACAGCTAATCCCTAACCTCAACCATTCAATCCTAGAACTTGCCAACGCTCTCAAACACAAAAATGCTCTGCAAGTGAACCAACTAAGCCAACAGTTACTTTCGGTTGGAGAACCTCCCCTCAAAATTACAGCCACACTGCTAACCCTCATTCGGACTTGGTTAAAACTTAAAGCGGCATTAAAGGCTGGAATCCGCAGCGACAAAGAGTTAACAACTGCTACAGGTATTTCTAACCCTAACCGCTTGTACTTCCTCAAGCAGGACATTCAAGGACTCTCAACCTCATGGCTGATCAAAAGTGCGATCGCGCTATTTAATCTCGAAGGTGAAATCAAACAAGGACTACCCTCGGATTATTTTACCACCCGTCTACTGACTCTGCTTACCTATTAGAAAAACAATGAAACTAACTTGCTCCTCTGTTGACCTACAAACTCACCTTTCTCTCTCCTGTCGTGCGGTTCCATCTCGACCCTCTCACCCCATTTTAGGTAATATACTCCTATCTGCTTGCTCAGACACGCAACAGATACACTTAACAGCGTTTAACCTCAGCTTGGGAATCAAAACCCGTTTCTTGGCTCACATTGAAACGGGAGGTCAGGTTACTATCCCAGCTAAACTTTTCCAGGATATCGTGTCCCATCTGCCCGAGGGAGACATTACGGTTTCGGTACAACCTGAAGCCCAGGAAACAGAAGACGCTGACCCCAGTTGGATGATTACCCTAACCCACGCCAGCGGACGATACCAATTCAAAGGCACAAACCCGGAAGACTTTCCCCAACTGCCTGCTATTAATGGGGGACATTCCCTTCAAATTCCTACGTCATCGTTAAGCGAGGGAGTCCAAAGTTCGTTGGTTGCCACTAGCACGGACGAAGCCAAACAGGTTCTGTGTGGCGTTCACCTTACCGTACAACCCGATTCTCTGGAATTTGCGGCAACTGATGGTCATCGACTTGCGGTAGCGCAGACGGCGACTCAGGTGACGGAGACGGAAACTACTGATGAGGCACAAGCGGAACCAACCCAACTGACGATTCCCACCAAAACCCTCACTGAGTTAGACCGGATACTCTCCACCTCCAAGCCAGAAAATCCAATTGCCCTCCATTACTGCCAAGGTCAAGTTATCTTTGATGCTCAATCAGCCTATCTGACTAGCCGTACTTTAGAAGGGCAATATCCAGAATACCGCGCCTTGATTCCTAAAAAATTCAAAAATCACATTACGGTCGAAAAACGTCAGCTACTAAAAGCTCTGGAACGGATTGCCATATTAGCTGATCCTAAGAACAAAGTGATCCGATTGACCCTTGACAAAAAGAACCAAGACGTTCTCCTGACAACCGCCACAGAAAATGGCACAGGTCAGGAAGTGATTCCCGCACAAATTTCCGGGAAAGACCTAGAAATTGCCTTCAACAGTCAGTATCTCATTGAGGGTCTAAAAGTTACCAAAACTTCTGATATCCGACTGCAAATTAATGAGACCCATTCCCCGGCTATTCTTACCCCATTAGGGGGACAAAATCTCACGTATTTATTAATGCCTGTGCAGATCACGGGTTGAAAAATTAAGACTTTTTCCCCCACCCTACAGCTAGTCTGCCGTTTAGCTTTCTGAGCCGCCCTTTCAGAGGAGGCAGAGGGGTTCTGGAACCTCATCCCTAATCCGATGAAGTAACCCTTCTGCTTTGTTCTGGCTGGTTGCGGCTGTGTCAGCTAGATGCATTGGGGTTTTTCCTAGAAAGTCTTTGCTCGCTATCGCTCGTATGGAAGCGATTACACTCTCACGGTATAAATTATGAGCGAAAATGTTCTCAAACTTCCCGTATACGACTTATACCAACAAGACTATCTGCCAACTGAAGTTGTGTACTATAATACCCTACTCCAGTATTTATATCCCGATGCTAAATTCGCCATCGGCGACGTGTCAGGATTTATTGAAAAAGAGGATAGTCCCGGCGCGATCGCGAGTCTGGAGAAGGGGTGGGAAACCTTCAAACTTTCTGGTGCAACGAACTCCCGCCGCTTGGGTCGGGCGATATTTGCTCAATCTGAAGAGGACTCAACTCCCGACCATTTTCTACGCTTACTGGGAAGCAATCGGGCGGCGGCTAATTATGGCAGTAATTTGACGACGGAATGTCAGCTGATTACTACCCTAACGCTGAGAATCCGTATCGTCGAGGATGGTAAATTCAGAACAGGGGATTGCCACGCCAAGGCATCGGCACTCCTGTTTAAGACTCTGGGACTGCAAGCCTATGTGCCGTTCCAATTCCGTGCTGTAGACCCCGACAAATGTTGGCTCACTAAAGGTACTATTGCCTACCTGCCTTCTTTAGACAGTGACCCGAATGGGGTATCCTTGGTTATCCCTCGCTCCTGCTTCAAGGGTAATAACCCTGGACGCAATGGCATCAGAGCGCCCAAAGCCCTGGTCTTTGGCGTGGTTCAACTGGCTCCCCGGAATCCGGGCAAACGCTGGGGAAGCGCTAACAGCAGCTATTCTTGTATCCAGTTCTTACCGTGGGACGCCGTTAAGCGTGATATTGTACCCGACACGCTCAAAGCTGTGCGGGAACTCAATGAATTAAGTAGCGATCGCACGCATCTGTTAGAATTCTTAACGGCTAAAGTCTCCGGCACTTCCACGCCCGAACTGCTACAAATTCTCCACCATGACACTCATAGTATCCTGACCACCCACCCGCGAGTCGTCAAGCACACCCTGGAATTGATGCGCGAGTACCTCGTGGGACTGGCAACGGGGGGAAGCCTTAAGTTTAACACCAGCATGACTATGCCCGACGAGCAACTCGAAGACGGGGAAGTCTGTATTCCTGGCATTCCTGATGGCACAGAGATAGTGGGCTTCCGCTATCCCATGCGCTGGCGGTATGATTGGAAAGTCTGGGTCAACCGCGCCCTTGACCGCTGGCAGAACTTTGATGGGATTATTGCCGCATCAGAGAAAACGTGGCGTGAAATTGGGGGTGACTGTGATGGAGACTTGGTCTGTTGGAAACCAGCCCAAAGGCTTCCCAACGTGGCGGCTGCGATTAAGACCTTTGCTCAAGCACCACAACTGACCAAAGACAAGGAAATCCTGGATGGCAGTTTAGCGGAGATTACTGTTCGGGCAATGAGCAACAATGTGGGACTCATCTCCTACCTGATTGCCAAAGCCAATGCCATAGGTCGCTCCGATATTGTAGAGGAATTAGCTCAACAACTGCAAATTGAGGTCGATAGCCTCAAACACGCCGCCAAAGCTGACCCAACTGTGATCTCAAACGCCCAAAAAGCGATGGGATACAACCGCGTCCCCTGGCTGTCACACTACAGGAACCGCGATGTCTATGTGAAGACGCCGCTACCGGTCAACGAAGGGGCTACAGATACCATCTCTCAACTTGTAGGCGAGGTCAACCAACTGTTCATCCCGCCTCAGTTCCGGATGGCGAACTTGCGAACTTTCATCAACTTGTTTCCTGACAAAGTGCCTAACTCCTGGCTTGTAGCGGCACAACGACGGGTCGAAGAGTTCGCCCAGGATGTGCAAAGGGCTGTTGCTCCTGCTACACCTTACAAAGAACGTAATCAAAGAGTCCCACGCACGGTACAGGACAAAATTGATGAGAATCTTAAGGGAGTAACTGATAAATACAGAAGCCTGTTGGATAACTGTAAAACACAGCAACAACGTCGCCAGGTTATTGCTGCCTTATGGCAAGTCCAGCACCGTAATAATACCACGAAACGTTCCACCGCTCTCGTCTTCTTGGTTGGACTGCCCTTTATCCTCGATGTCCTAGACAACCCACCCATTCACACCTTCAAGCTGATTGGACTCAAGGGTTCTGACTATCCCGACACGTTATTCAAGGGGGAAACACTCCAAGTTAAGGTGGATTCGGATTCGCGCTTTGGCAACTATTTGGTTGCCCGGGATACATCGGGTAAGGTTCTGGGAACGTTCACGGAGATTGATGGGATACCCGTTAATCTCGGTCAAGAATTCCGGCTGAAACTCTACACCCGATTCTCTAAAGCTAATAAACCGACTCGAATTGATGCTTTTGTCGTCGGGAAGTCTGCGGCTTAATTACCCAATAGCCTCCATAACTGGAGGCTGATTTTTTTTACGATTAAATTTAGCATGACTCAATTCTACCAGTATAAACTGAATCTTTTTCCTGAAGCTTCACGGCAAGATAATATAATCGGTCTAGAGAACCAACGATTGAATCAGGCAATAGGTCTTTTTCAACAATCCCCCCGATTTGGATTTGACCTAGAAACTTTTTCTCGGGCATCCACTCCAGCAATTGCACCGGAAACGGGAGAGATTCGCTTAATTCAGATAGCTATAGAACAACCGGCTGTCCAAGTAATAGTAATAGATTTGGGGTGGACGGCAAAAGAACGCTCACGTATTCATCAGAAATTAGAGTCTCTGGGGTTCTGGACAACGCTTCAAGAACGATTAGCGAATCCCCAGGTTGAAGTGGTTGGACATTCCCTAGATTTTGAGCAGCGATGGATGCTGGCTAAGTATAATTTCCCCATCCGTAACCTCCGAGATACTAAACTTATGTCTCAAGTTTACTGGGCTGGACTAGACCCTTGGTTGTTAAAACAGCACGGGAAACCCCACAGCTTAGAAAGTGTTTGTTTGCGACTGGGAATCTCTATCGATAAATCCCGACAAACCTCTGACTGGGGTTGGGGAGATTTAGGCAATGGGCAATTGAGTAATAATCAATTCAATTATGCCGCCAATGATGCTTCTATTACGCTTAAGGTACATGATTTATTAGAGCCTCGGCTCAAAGAAATTAGGGTTTGGACTAGCTACTTAATTGAGTGTGCCGCGTCACCGGCTTTTGCTCAAATGTCTCACTACGGAATGCCTGTGGATGAAGGGGTGTTGGCTGATGTCACTGTTGCTTACGAGGCGGCTTATCAATCGTTGGTGGAGCAACTGGGTGGAACGTTTTCTGAGTGTCTTCCTCATCTTTATTCACCGAAGAAGTTAATTGCTCTTATCAATAGAAGGTTTCGGGTTACGCTCAAATCAGCCAATGTTGATGATTTAAGTAAGTTATGGGGGATTGCCGAAGTACGTTTAATTAGCGTTATCAAGACAACTAAAACCTATGTTGATTATCTACATTCTATTCAGGCTCAAGTAAGAAATGGCTTTGTTAGAGGAAAGTATACCCAAATCAATCGCAAGGGATTTGGTCGCAGTAGCTGTTCTGAACCGAATTTACAGAATCCTCCTTCACCGACTACATTTCCTCCTGAGTTAACGCCCTACAATTTGCCACCTATTCGCTCGGTATTCCGCACTCCTTCAGGATGTATTGGTGTTTGGTGTGATGCGTCTAAGCTTCATGCTAGAGTGGCAACTCAAGCGTCACTTGACCCGGAGTTAATTGCCCGATTTAATAGCCCTAACGGGGATATTTTTTGCACAATTGCTGAGAAATTATCCCAGGTGGAGGGTATGGGGTCGGATTGGACAGAAGAGAATATTAGGCGATGGACGCTAGATAAACACCACGCCAATTATGGACAGGCTTCTCGTTTACGAGCTATGTCTAAGTCCGTTCACTATGGGTCGCAGAATCTGCAAGGATGGCGCACGTTGCAAAAGACAATCCGGACTAAATCTGGAATTGTTTTATCGGATGAGAGTGCGAAAAATTCGATTAAAGCTTGGAGGCAAACTTATAAGGTTTTGGCTTCTTTTCAGCAATCTATTGTTGAAAAAGCGAATCATGAGCTGCCATCGGTGTTAGGAATTAATCCAATACAATCGCGCAGTAAATTCGGTTTGGGCTATGTCCGTTGTCTAACGGGTCGCGGTGTGTTTCTTCCTAAATGGCGGCAAAACGTTGAAGATGGTAGGGAGCAAAAGATAGAGGGCAAACGGAAAAAGTTTAATGGTCTATATTCTACGTTGGTTTCAGTGAAAAGTCCAGATGCTAATGCGGCTTACTGGACAATGTGTGAAGCTGATATTATTAAAACTTTTTTGGCGTACTGTGTAGCGGCTTTTGATGCTCATCCTGAATGGGAAGCTTGGGTGGGGAATTGCTGTCATGATGAAGCGGACATTTTTGGTAAAGAAGAATTTGGTGTTGAAATAGCTAGTGCTGTGCAAATGGCGATGGAACGGGCGATGGGAATAGTCATTCAGGATATTCCGGTTTCTGAGGATGAATGTCCAGAACGTCTCTTAGGAAACTGTTGGACTGACAAATAGATACTCTCAACCCAATGCTCTACTCCCAAGGCTTTTCCCTGCCAATTTTACCTCCAACGACCTACGCTTGGTATCAAAAATGCGATGAAAAAGTGACCTCAACAGGCAATTTAACCCCTTTCGTTTTGTTCGAGATTTCCCAGCTTATTTGCTTCGCCCCAACTTTACAAGAACAGCATTACAAAATCAAAACGCCCTGGGGATGGACATCTGGAATTGTCCACCACTCGGTTCCGAACTCGACGATAGTCCAAGTCTTTCTTCCCGAATTTAAAGACGATGTACTGTCTTGGATTCAGTCTCTGATTAACTGGTGGCTACCCTTTGCAATTATCTACCTCAATGAGGGAAAACTATACATCCAAACTCCGGCTTCACTCTGGTATTCACCAATCCAGTTATTCGCCGCTCCCATTACTCCTTATCCTACCCAAACAACGAACCAACGCCTGTTTACACTGCACCTCAATCGCCATGAGTAAAATAAACTGGTTGTTTTAGCTGGAACCGATTATCGCCGTTTTTTAACCTATCTTACTCCTGATCTCTATGACATCAGTATTCCTCTGCAAGGGTTAGGAATTGGTCAACAGTTAGCTTGGCTCAAAACCCATCGGTAATGGGTGAGCGACTGCTTTTCAAAACGCGCCTATAAGATTAGGGATTTTTAGAGTAGTACTCATGAGCGACAATATTCTCCGCCAAATTAGACAAGAAAGCCATGCTCAATGGTATCAACAAAATACAGCGATAATTGAATCCGCTCAAATTCCCTTTAAATGGGCTGGTAAACAGAAAGTTACTATGCTATTTCGCGAGGAAAATAAGCCGAAAGTGGATTTTTATCCTCACACAGGACGTTGGCGGGTAGCGGGTGTGAAAAAGACATTCAGAGGTGGAGCTAAATCCTTTATTCAGTGGTATCAGAAGCAATCGATACAAGGATAAATGCGTCTGAGGGAAGGACGAACCACCTCCTCTATGTGCGCCTGTACGCTGCATCATGGATTCCCAAGAGTTAGGGGGGTGTGTCGATTTTTGAGTTGGAAGTGAAGCTCATCAGTCAGTCCCGAATATGCCGAATTTCCTTTCAATAGTTGTTGAATTCATCTTTATCAAATTATGCTGCGAAAGCTAACCCCATCACCTTATCAAACCTGTATCCTTAACGCTGTTTCCAAAAACTTAATTCTACCCATTAAATCAGGAATCGGTGTCATCGCTTTAGCCGGAACGGGAAAATCCACACTGATTACTTTAATTGCCGAAACGATTCAGAAGCAGGGTCTTCAGCCGGAGGAGATGGTTATCCTAGTTTTTGGGACTAAAAATAAAGACGATTTAAGGAAGTGTATCCAAGCAAAATTGGGGGCAAAGTGGGGTCGAACTGTCCGAACTATTCATTCCTTAGCTTATTCTATATACAGGGAGGCTTTGAATGTCAGTACTGCCAACGTTAACCCCTACAAATATGAAACTATTGCCTCTAAGTTAGGCTGGATTACCGGAAATGTTGGCGGATTAGGACGACTCGTTGCCAATTCCGACTATCCGGCGATTCTTAATGAGAAAGCCTTTATTAAACTGTTGGAACTCTTACGCCTATACGCCTACCAACCCAACCCAGAAAATATCCAAACTCTCAACCAAACTTACAACCTATCAGTTACTGATCTCTATGGAGTTGCTCAAGCGGCGAAAGACTGCTTAGACAGAGGGGAAGAAGAGGCTCTATTTAGAAACAAAATTGACACAACGGATATGGTCTGGATGCCCTGGAAATGCCAGGATATTCCGTTTTTTAAAGGTGCGATCGTGAGGTTAAAAAATCGCCTCAAAGTTATCCTCATAGACGAAGCTCAAGATGTCGATAACCTTCAGCTTTCTCTGCTGCAACTTCTAATCACTCCATCCCAATCTTTCCTGATTGCTGTTGGTGACCCTAATCAATCAGTATACCATTTTCGAGGGTGTTTAAGTGATGGACTGGCAAAGATTATGTCTCGCTTCAATTGCCAAGTATTTGAGAGTCCCCTCAATTACCGCTGCGGTCAGCTTCACCTCCAACTCGTCAGAGACATATTCCCACACATTCCTATCCAAGCTCACCCGAACGCTCCTCAAGGGGAAATCCGAATTATTTCCAGCGCTGACTTATTAAAATGCTTCACCGACTCCACCCTCACCTATTTAATAGTAAGCCGAAAAAACTCGACTCTCATTCAAAGCGCTATCCGAATTATTGCCACCGGAAAAACCGCAACTATAAAAGACGAAAAAGCCGGAGATTATCTGTTCAAAGAAATAAAGCGCATCGCCGAAAAGCCATATAATCCCCTGACTTTTGAACACAAACTGGATGTTTACGCCGCCAAAACTCGCCATTTTCTCGAACAGTCTCCAGATGCTCCAACCCGACTAGCAGAATTTGCCGACTTTATAGAAAGTATCCGCACCCTTTACGATACTTACAAACCGGCTACGCTGCAAAAGTGGCAAACAACGATTAATCAAATTTTCAACTCCAGGAAGTCTACATCCATTCATTTACTCAGTATCCACAGTGCTAAAGGTGCAGAAGCTGAAGTCGTTTTCCTCCTTTATCCAGAGGAGATACCCTTTACCCACTCCCAACAATCTCTAGAAGAACTTCAACAGGAGTGGAATACTCTCTACATTGCTCTAACCCGAATCAAAGCCAATCGAAATCCTGGAAGTGGTATTCTGTATCTCGTTTTAAAAGAGAGAGATTGTACTATCTATCCTGATTGGCTTCCTCAAGCCTATCGACAGTTATATAACTTCGGCAAACCTGTCAATTCGATTTAGTTCAATATTTGGCATCGGAAAGCCTGTTCTAGGCTTGAGGAGCCGAGCCAACACTTACTTTTTTCTTCCCCAGAGTCTTACTCTATTCTCTTTCCCCTACCTGGCAATGTCAAAGCACTGAGTACAAGCATTTACAGTTTCAGAAAGTTGATGGGCATACTAAAATGAAGCAAATAGCCCCACGTTAACCTTCCTTCAGTAAATGCCTACCCCTGATGAGTTGATAGCGATGCTCGATGGCATTCTCAATGGTAGTCGAGATGAGTCAGAAGTTGCCCAACTGCGGCAATGGCTCAAGGTGAGTGGCACTACGCTGCAATTCGTCTCTCAGGATGGTAAGTTCAATACGAATATCGGGCAGGTACAGGGAGGCGAGATTCAGATTGGCGATCGCATTTACCAATTTGACGTTGAAGCACTCCGGGAACTCCTGCAACCGACGACTCCTGTGCCTGATATAGACTGGCAGGCTGTCAGTCAAGGGATGCTGGAGGAGCAACTGCGGCTCACTACCAACCCGCTGACGAGTGGCGAGGGGATTAGCTATCGAACTGAGCAGGTGTATGTGCCGCTGGGATTGGTGGAGCGCAAACGGCAGACGCGGCGACGGGAGGATGTGCTTCCAGAGCAGGGTTCGTTGCTGTATGAAGAGACTGAGATTACCCAGCGCTTTGAACACGAGCAGTTTCTCGAACGGGTATTGCAGCAGGGGCAAAGTCCCAAGAGTGGGGGGAAGCGCCTTGCTATTATTGGCGAACCGGGAGCGGGAAAGACGACGCTGTTGCAGCAGATTGCCCGATGGGTGAGTAAGCAGGGAGAGGGGGCGATCGCGATTTGGGTGTCGCTGGCAGATTTGCAGGGGCAAGAATTAGAAGCGTATTTGTTGGAGGGATGGTTGCAAGCGGTTGTCCGGAAGCTGGGACAAGCGGAAGTTTCTCCTCAAGTTAAGGATGCCTTTGTTGCCCAGTTTCAGCAGGGGCGAGTGTGGCTGTTGCTGGATGGGGTGGATGAAATGCAGGTGTCATCGGGCAATCCCTTGGCAGAGATTTCACGGCAGGTGCGGATGGGAGGATTGCTCTCGCAGACGCGAATTGTGTTGAGCTGTCGGTTGAATCTGTGGGATGGCAATCGCAATGCGCTGGATACGTTTGATACCTATCGCACGCTGGAGTTTTCCTATCCGCAGCAGGTGGAGCAGTTTGTTGGGCAGTGGTTTGGGGCGTTGTCAGAGGTGCAGGGGGAGCAGGCAGAACGGTTGTGTGCGGCACTGAAGACACCGGGGAAAGAACGGATTCGGGATTTGGTGAAGAATCCACTGCGGCTGACGCTGTTGTGTTTCAACTGGTATCTGGGGGAGGGAACGCTGCCGGAGACAAAGGCGGGGCTGTATGAGCAGTTTGTGGCGGATTTTTATGAGTGGAAGTGGGAGCAGTTTCCGACGACATCGGAGCAGCGCAGGCAGTTGAATGCAGCGTTGGGGGAGTTGGCGCGGGAGGCAATTGATAAGGAAGAAACTCGGTTTCGGCTGCGGCATGATTTTGTGTGTGAGTTTTTGGGTGAGCTGGATGAGGAAGGTTCGTTGTTTGAGTTGGCATTGCAGTTGGGTTGGCTGAATAAGGTGGGGGTGGATGCGGAGAATCGGAGGAAGGCAGTGTATGCGTTCTTTCATCCCACGTTTCAGGAGTATTTTGCAGCGTTGGCGATCAATGATTGGCACTTTTTTCTGAATCATATTCGTGAGAACCCAAGTCATCCTGATGCCCGTTATCGGATTTTTGAATTCCCATGGAAGGAAGTAATTTTGCTATGGTTAGGCAGATATAATTTATCCAAACAGGAAAAAGAGGCATTCGTATGGGCAATCAAAACTTTTGATGAGGGATGTGAGGACTTTTATTGGGAGCAAGCAATTTGCTTGGCAGCAACAGGGATCGTAGAATTTAATGAATGTCAGTGGGCTGATGAAATTGTGTCGCTGATGGTGGAAAAAGCTTTTGGTTACTTCGATGTCAACCAACAGACTTGGCAGAAGGGTTTTGCTAGTCCCTTTAAAGATCCATTCATCACGGCATTGCAAGAAACAGATCGCCAACGGTTAATCATTACTTTAAGCAATCTACTTAATCTTAATATAGAAGATAGAGAATCTCTTTGTGACATTGCCGTTTATTTATTGCAAATTTCACCTAGTAATCCAAAGGCTATTGAGGCTCTGAATAAAATACTGGATTCTAGTCCACCGGAATGTTTTTTTGCTAAGCTAGATCCGGAATTTTTTGCCAAACTCGACTACGAACCACCAGATTTTACTCGCGAGAAAGCCGCCTTTTGGTTGTTAAGTAATTACCCCGATCTGAGTAACTCAAAGGCTATCAAAATATTGCTTAAGCCACAATACATCAGTTGGGATACATGGCAACATTTACAAGCTAGGAATCAGAATGCACTAAACCAATTACTAGAAGTTAGCAAGAAGCAGTACCTGCAACGAGAAGCAACAGATATTTTGAAATACAGATCTAGCCTTCCAAATCTTAGTAAAGATGAAATAACTGCAATAGTTGAACGGTTGAAAAGCAAACTTAATTTTCTTGAACAGTGGACAAGTTGGAGTAAAAGGTTCGATCCTCGCAATCAAAAATTCTCAGAGTCATTCTCTTCAGAGATGCATTCTATTAGTAATGATCTGGCTAAACTAGAGTTGAAAGTGGATTTCGCTCATTCAGGTGCTATTAATTTTCTTATGGAATTAGCTAATGACAATAAAATCAGGTTAGATAATGATACTCTTTATTGGAAAATCTTAATGATTCTTGGGAAAATTGGTGCTAATGACCAAAAAGTTATTCACTACTTAATTGAAGTTGCAAATCAAGGAGAGAATTTAGAACGTTTTTGGGCTGTTAGAGCTTTAAGACAAAGCCTGCGAGGAGTTCTACTTACTACAATAGTACAAGGATTGAAAAGATATCTTCAAAATCCACTCGAAGAAAACATTTCCTCTCAATTCCCGCTTATTTGCTATGAAGTAATTTGGCTCTCCTCTAAAAAAATACCATACCCAAACTTCTATAAGGCTTGGCATACTTAAGTTAAGCACAGTTATGGATACTCTCAGTATTTTGAGTGTGTTCTGTCTACTCTACTTTTTCACGTTAGTACTTTTTGATTTCAGTGATAGGCAGTAAAAATGTGTTTTCTATGTGTTGTCTTACATCACTACTTACTTTACAACTATTATTTAAACAGTCTGCCAGTAATTTATTGGCAACATAATATTGATGAATCAATTCCTGCTGTTTATCGCTGAAATCCCAAATATGACCAATATTTCGATATTTAATTAATATATTTTTTAGTTGTTTTATCCATTGTTTTCTGTTCTTTTCAAACCAGAGTTCAAACTGTTCAACACAATATTCATAATTATTGTTCAAGAATTTTGGATTTCTGTGGCTAGGTAGTTTAACCCTAAGCTGTTGCAATTCCTGCAATAAGACTGAATCAAAATCATCAATATCAAAGCTTTCTATGAATTCAATAACTTCTTTGAATGCATAGGGACCACTACTAAGAGTAGAGCCAATTAAAATAGCCACGTTATCCTCTAAATCAGCGTCAAAAGCCAACGTAAGATCAAACCACAGGTCTTGAGTCATAAAATCATAATCTAATCCATGAGTAAAACAGATAAAATCTATGATAAAATCCAGGACAAAAAGAAGGAGCTTATCATGTGCAGGCTCAAGAGCAATGTCGATAGATAATATATGGAGAAGATTAAGACTGTATCTTTTATCCCAAGTTATGTCAGTAGATATTTCATTATTAAAAACAGATATGATATCCATGTAAAAGCATCTGAGAGATGATTGTTTATATCCACCGCTGCTCAATTGAGATTTGATTTTGATCCAATCAAGGCAATCTTGTATCTCTTCTTCAAGTGCCACACTTCCATCAATATTAATCTTCATTAACTGTATTATTTCACTGGCATCAGCAGCCATCTCTGTTGACATTAAAAAAACTTCCCGCCAACGTTGAAGAGTAACGTGTTTAACTAAACTTGCCCAAGCAGTTCTATCGACAAACCACTTCGCAACTAAATACTCTTGAAACGTCAGGTGTGAAAACGACCAAACCTTCTGACTTCGCTCAATCAACAACCCATGCTGAGATTCGATCGCCCTCAACACCACTCGACTATCCCGCTTCCCAATCCCCAAAAACTCTGCAATATACCCTTCAATCTCAGCCTGCTCAAACAACACATACTGCTCTTGCTCAAACTTCTTCACCGCCAGATAGCTCAATAGCTCCAGCTTCCGCTCCACTGACAAATCCCGATAAATCTCATCCCGCTCAATCTCCCGCGACTTGTCCCACTGCTCTAGCAGTAACTCCAACCCCTCTTCATAGAGTTTGGAACGCTTCGAGTAAAACTTCCCCGTCTGGTGAAACACAGCACAAGTCAAACTCAGCAAAATCGGCGTAATTGCTAACTCCCGAATCGACTTATTCTCCTCCAAAAAGAGCAGTCCCAGAAACTCCCGCGCCTTCGCCAGTCCCCCTGAGTCATCCCCCATCACCGTCTTAAACCAATGCTGGGCAAACGCCCGCACCTGGGCTTCATTAAAATCCGCCACCTCCACATAATCAAACCGCTCAAACCGCGACTCCTGGCTCTGCGTTCGACACGTCACAATTACCTGCACCTGCGGATAAGCACGAGCAAACCGCTTGATTTGCTTGGTGATGTTCTTCCCATCCTCCCCCGTCACCTCATCCAACCCATCCAGCAGCACCAGCACCCGACCTCGATCGAACACCAACTGAGTTTCTGCATCCAATAACCGCCAGCACTGCTCTAGATAACGCTCCAGCGAATAGGCAACTTCACGCCCATCCTCGACAAACTCTCGCAGTTTAATCAACACTGGAATCCGGTGCGCTTGTAAGTTTCCTGCATTGCACTCGGTCACCACTCGCTGCAAATACGTAGTCTTCCCCGAACCCGGTTTACCCACTACCATCAGGTTCGTATTCTTCGCCAGCACCTCCAACCCAGACACCCGTTGCCGCTCTTTGCCCAAGCCAATGCGATCTAAACTGCGATAGCCGGGATTCTGGCTGAAATCCTGCCACAAGTCATCCAGTTCCGACCGACGACTGCTGCTCAACTCCTCCAAAATATTGACATCCACAAACAACTCACCCAACGGCACCCAACGATCCACGCCCCAAAGCGGCATCGTGCCATGCAAAGATTGGATGTCATCGTGGAGGCGCGATCGCGCCTGCTGCACCAGTTCATCAACTGACGCTAATTGAGGTGTAGGAGTTTGAGTCGTGGATTGAAGCTTTTGCACAACCTCAATCAGGGCTTGAATCGCTTCATCATTCCAAGTCACGTAAGTGCGATCGCCGATGTGAATATCCTGTCCTTGAGCAATGTTAACGTTATACTTACCCAGTTGCCGTAAATCTTGGTTGCGATCGCTCAGGGCAACTCGAAGCGCTTCAACATCAGTCGCTGTCTGCGTTCCCGATGCAATCCGCTCAATAATGGTGTTTAACTCATCAGAACTCATCATTACTCAATGTCTGGCAAGGGCGATTCACACTCTAGACAGCTTGTTCCAATGTAACTTCCGTTAGCTGAAACCACACTGCTAAACTATGAATTAACCATTACTTAGGTATGGGCAATGCCTCCTGCTACTGATATTCGCCAAAAAGCGATCGCACTCATCGGGCAACTACCTCAAGACAAATTGATGGCTGTTGTGCAACTATTGGAATTTTTAGCCGAACCGCCTCAGCCGAGTACAGTTAGCGCCCAGGAAGCACAGTTGCTTGAGGCGATCGAGAGCCATCTGCCTGAAGACGAGCAGGTACACCTAGATACGTTACGCGATCGCTGTGAATGGGATGAACTGAGCGAAGCTGAGCATCAGGAACTGATTGGTTACGAAGATTTGCTAGAGCAACAGAGAGTAGAGCGCTTAGAAGCTCTGATTGAGCTAGCAAAGATCAGGAACATTGACCTGATGCGCTTAAACCAGCAAGTTCAGTCGAAGTCCCACTCCCAGCCTTCCCATGCCGTCTGAATATGAACGAGTCCCTACAGCCCTGAGACAGGAAATTGCTCAACGGGCAAAGAATCGATGCGAATACTGCCGTTGCCCGGATGCGTTCTCTCCTGACAGCTTTACAGTCGATCACATTAAGCCTCGACAACTGGGCGGAGCAACCATTGCTGAAAATCTCGCCTGGGCGTGTTTCGGCTGTAACGGTCGTAAATACACCCGGACTGTTTACCCCGATCCACAGACTGGACAGGAGATTGCCCTGTTCAATCCTCGCCAGCAGAATTGGACAGAGCATTTTGATTGGAGTGAGGATTTGACTCAACTGATTGGTAGAACCCCTTGTGGTCGTGCAACCATCGAAGCGCTTGCACTCAACCGTCTAGGAGTGGTGAATCTTCGACGCCTGCTTGTCTTAGCCGGACTGCATCCACCTGATGAGTAATCGAAGGTTGCAATAAATCTTGGTTGCGATCGCTCAGGGCAAAGGGTGCCTTACACATTCTAAGTTTTCTCGGACTTTGAGTGTATCCGGATGCTTTTCCCCTAAGTAATGGACATAAATTTCTAACGCTTCCATATAAAGAACCTCAGCTTCTTCGTGACGCCTCCGATTTTTATAAAAATTTGCTAGCTTGCAAAGAATACGTCCAATACGAGGGTGCTTTTCCCCTCTTAATTTCTTCATCAAAGATAAAGATTCCAGATACAGCCTTTTTGCTTCTTGGTATAGCCCTTGTGTTTCATAAAAAAGTGCTTGATTACTGAGAACAGTCGCCATATGCGGATGCACTTGCTTTTCCAAGGACTTGTAAATTGATATAGCCTCATGATAAAGAAGCTCAGCCTCTGTATACCGAGTTTGCTCATAGTAAAGACAGGCTAGATGGTCAAGGCACTGTGCTACGTGGATATGCTTTTTGCCTAACAACTTTTTTCTAATCGCCACAACCTTTAGCAGCAATTGTTCTGCTTCTGAATAGCGACCTTGCTTACGATATATTGCAGCCAGATTGTTAAGGCTTTGTGCCACACTAGTATGTTCCTGCCCAAGCAGGCTTACTCTGATGTCTAATGCTCTCAAATACAGAGGTTCAGCTTCTGAGTAGCAACCTTGAGTTTTGTAGATGTATGCTAAGTCGTTGAGGCTGGTTGCAGTAGCCAGATGTTGATTACCAAATCGATCTTTGGTAGCTTCCAATCCTCTTAAATACCAGTGTTCAGCCTGGGTGTAATATCCTTGACCTTCATAAAACCTTCCTAAGCGCAGAAAGGGTAATGAAAAAGTTGCATCGGTGAGGTAATCAGTTAAACTCTCAGCAACTTCCAATAAGTGAGGAATGGCAGGTGTAAGTTCAGCCATCAATTCCTGTGTAGGTTCATAAGGAATCCGTTTGGCTATTCCAAGCATTACCTCACAATACCCTTGCTTCAGTTCATCAGCTTGATTCAGCTGCTCTAGCTTCTTTTGGAAGAAGTCGCGAATCAGGGGATGCAGGCGGCAGGTTCCGGGGTTGGTTTGTTGCAGCAGGTGCAGATTGATTAGCTCATTGTCTCGTACTTCTTCCAAGTCTTCAGGGTCTCGGTCAGCCAAGCACTGCTCCACCAGCGACCAGGGAATTGGGGCAGCAGCAAACAGACTGAGCAGACATCCTAGCAATTTGGCACTTTCCGATAAAGTTTCCCAACTCAACTCAAACGCAGCCGCCACCCCCGATCGCGCTGTCATATCATCCTCCGTTTGACACAATGCCCGCGCCGCTAATCGCTTGTCGTGCAACCGTTGCTGCATCGCTGCCAACGACAGGTCGGGTTTGCGAGCGAGATACCGTCCCACCAATTCCAGTCCTAGTGGCAAGTAGCCCAACTGAGCGCAAAGTTGCTGGGCGCAGTCTAGTTCAGGGTGAATCCGATCACCCCCCATCAGTGACTCCAACAGTGCTAGTGCCGCTGATTCATCCAGCACCTCTAGTTCCAACTGGTTGACGGACGCACCTAACCGCAGACGGGTGGTAATTAGCACCTTAAAGCGAGGGGCAGTCGAGGGCGGTAAGTAAGGTTTAATCGCGGCGTAGTCGGTTACATCATCAAACACTAGCAGCACTTCCCCAGATTGCCAGTGTCGCCAGCAAAACTTTACCTGCTCTAATAATTCCAAGTTTTCGGATGGATTGAGGTCAAGGAGCGATCGCCCAAACTGTACAATCTGAGTCCCCACATCCACACCTCTTGCCGAGAGCCAGCAAATCCCTGCCGGGTAAGTCGGCTGGTATTTCAGTGCATATTGCAACGCCAGTTCCGTTTTGCCGACACCACCCATCCCCGCGATCGCAGAAACAGCAACGCGATGACCCTGTTGCAACATCTGATGGAGTTTCGACATGACCGCATCCCGACCAACAAACTCCACTACACCACTGTAGGGCAGGTTTGCAGGAATTCCAGTTGGTTTTGGGTGTTGCTTTTGAACAACCTCAATCAGGGCTTGAATCGCTTCATCATTCCAAGTCACGTAAGTGCGATCGCCTATATGAATATCCTGTCCCTGCCCAAGATTGACGGCATACTTACCCGTTTGAGTCACAATCTGACCGTCACTGCTGAGCCATTGCCGCAGAACTGCAATATCAGCCTCACTCTGCTGATGGTTGGCAATGCGATCAAGGATAGCCTCCAGTTCTTCAGGATTGGTCATGTCAATTGTGGATACGGTATTAACGGTTCATTGGTAGCCACCCTCAAAAGATAAGCTAGACGCGCTACTACAGATAATTAGGACGACCTACTTACCTTAACTTTTGCACCTGGCGGTTAAAACTGCTGCGACAAAAACCAAACCTGCCTGCACAAGTTTTTAGAGTTCTTGCTTCAACTGGCAGGACGCACGACACGAATCAACTTCCCTGGTAAAGGTTCCTCTCGTGTAACCGCTTCGTCGATCCGAACGGCGAACTGTTCCCAATTGCGATTGTTGGTACAAACAATAATGCCAAAATGATTAGGATTGAGACGATGCAGACGGATGAAATCATCTCGGTTGATGGTGAGAACTGCCCGCTCTTGAGTGATGGCAAACGCAAGTACGGCTTCATCGGGAATTCCTTGACCTGCATTACCTGCTTCCTGAGCGGTCAAAACGTCATGCTCCAAATTGCGTAATAACTCCACCACAGGGTAAGGAAACTGCTCATCGGCATAAAAACGTGCCATTGACTATGCCGCCTCATTGCGTTGGATGGCACGTTCAATTTCATCAGGGTAAGCTTGTGCATATGCCCATGCATTAGCTAAATCGGCGGCAGACAGGGTTGGATAGCTCGTTAGGAGGTCAGCATCGCTATATCCAAGGCGACGAGCTTCCACGAGAACCCAAATCGGAATTCGAGTCTTGGTGATGCGAGCCTCTCCACCACAAACACCAGGAGTTTTCTCGATTCCTTGCCAAGTATTACCCAAGCTCTGAGCTAGTAGCTGAATTGCCTTTACCTTTTCAGATGGACTGAGGGCTAACAGATGTTGTTCTAGCTCTTGGAGAGTCATGGCAACGGCTTCCTTGCTGTTGTAGCGCTTCCTATTGTGAATTCTATCAAGGGTGATCGCTCTATCATTCATTTGAACATCAATTCTGTTCGCTCAATCGTTCACGTTGGCGTTTTTCGATTTTGGCGATGGGCAACAAAAATGTCTCTTCCATCTCCTGTTTTACTTCATCACTGCCTGTGTCATCCGTGCCTGACGTATCTCTGGTGCCGGGTAGAAAATTGGTGTGGTTATGATAGGGGCTATAGGAATGTTGAGCGATCGCCTACATGAATATCCTGTCCCTGCCCAAGATTAACGGCATACTTACCCGTTTGAGTCACAATCTGACCGTCACTACTGAGCCACTGTCGCAGAACTGCAATATCAGCCTCACTCTGCTGATGGTTGGCGATGCGATCAAGGATTACCTTTAGCTCATCAGGAACATTCATTGTGAATAGTTTTCTACCTCCAAATTGTCCAATCTATTTGAAAGCTCACAGGTTCGGACAAGCAACCAGTAGCGAAAAGAGCTTACGAACCTTGGACTCCTCTAGCCTCTGTCCTTCCCACCAAGGCTCATCATGAGAGAGTTCATACTCCAAATTTCTCTTGAACTCCTCCTTATCAATCCTGTCACCAATAAAAAATCCACCAACTGCCATAAAGTCTGCAAGAAGCTGCTTCTGCCAATCGTGTCGTGCGACTGTTTTCGTGACGGCTCGTAGACCGTATACAAAAGCATCTAAAGCCGCATTGTCCATTGTGATGACTTGCATGATTCCCCAAGGAAGATGACCATCTGGTGCATTGGCAGGAATATAAATAACTTGGCTAGCGGAAATCCAAGAATCCTGGATACGCCAGCCTACGCGATCGCCAAATGCTTGCGGCTCTTTTTCACATTCGTCGCAGATTCGCTTCTGCACGCTGAAACCAAAACGTTGATTGCTGTACTGCACCCACAGGCGATCGACAATACGCAGAACTTGGTAGGGAAAGTTTTGGATTTGCTCATCAGCAAGCCAGCCTTCGTTTTCTCGACTGACTGCTTTCAGGATAACAGTTCTAGTCGCCTCATTCGCCTCTCGCCATCTGCCTGCTGCCAGCAAGTTTTTCAAGCGAATGTAGTCTTCCTGCGGCAGTTCTTTAGGCAGGAGAGGAATAGAATCAGATTGCTCTTGGATGACTTCAACTAATTTCTGAATCGCCTTGTCATTCCACTCGTAGTAGATGCGATCGCCAATCTGAATATCTTGTCCCTGCCCAATATTGACGTTATACTTACCCAGTTGTACGGCAATCTGGCGTTGTCGTAGCCCCTCAGAAGCAGCATCGTCCGCACTCAACAGCTGGTGCAGAGCCGTCATGTCTGCCTCGGTTTGCTCACCGTTTTTAATCCGGTCAAGGATGGTACTCAAGTCATTGGGGAGGGGCATACTCTACCCTAGTTTTGATTCAGCAGGCGGCAGTTCCATTTGACCCCATTGTATCCGGCTTACCATTTCTCCCGTTTAGAGGGTTGAATGGGCATACTGGAATTAAGCAGAGCGCCCCTCAGTTAATCTCCACTAGATGCCTAACCCTGATGAGTTGATAGCGATTCTCGATCGCATTCTCAATGGCAGCCGAGATGAGTCAGAAGTTGCCCAACTGCGGCTCACCACCAACCCGCTGACGAGTGGCGAGGGGATTAGCTATCGAACTGAGCAGGTGTATGTGCCACTGGGATTGGTGGAGCGCAAGCTCTCTCAAAAAAACCTCATAAGATTTTAGTACTTATAATTGTTATTTTCTTACAAATTTATTACATTATGGATGAACAGCGTCGTAAAGACTATTTAGACTTAATTAGTATGTTATTAGCTTCTGATCATGAAGAAGAAAAAAAAGTCTTAGAAGATCATCAAAGTTTAATTGATGAGAATTTGATTCAAGGATTACTTGAAGTATCTTCTTTGTTAGAAGGTAATTTAGGAACTGAAACTATTTCCGAACGCTCGGTTCGTATAACTCAGGAAATTGCCTTAAAGCTTAATCTACCAGAGTATTTACAAGGACAATCGCCAAGACCTAAAACCTTTACAGAATACTTAATATATGAAGATTTGCTAACCGAATTGTTGCAAATCACAAGGAATAGCCGTGAACTTGGAGAATCTTTACAAAAAACTCTGTACCCACTTTTGCTAGAAAATATAGATAAACTTAATGACAATTTTGCTTATGTTTTAAAGATATGGGTTGAAAATAAGTTGCAAATAGCAAAAGAGCAAATAGAAGCTTATCGAATAGCATCAGATGTTAATAAATTTTGTGGTATTGTAAGAGATTTTTTTGATATTACTACAAACAATACATACAAACTTTATTTACCAGATATTGCTATTAAAGGATATCAGGTATTAGAAACATTTTTCTATAGGAATAAGTTTGTTAGAGAACAGGCATTAGTTCTTGCAAATCTTGGTTGTGCTTACCGAGAAAGGCTTCGAGGCGACTCTTTCAAAAATTTAGACGCTGCTATTGCTAGTTTTGAAAATTCGTTAAAATTAGCAACATCAATTAACAACTCTAATATTATAAATAGTGTCAATAATATTCTAAGTGATGCTTATGCAGAAAGATTAAGAAGAATCCAAGATGAAACAGAAGGCTAAATACAGCGTTTACTAGAGTTCAACGAAAAGAAATGTAAATAACCTTTTCCGTCTCCTGCAATCACTGTTGATCCGTCTCGTGTCACTACACATTTAGTAAATGGATAGTCACCAATAAATTGACTTATGAGGTTCTGATTATCAATGTTCCAAATTTTTAAGCTTCTATCACGTGAAACTGAGATAAAATTTTCCCCATCAGGGAATACTTTTAAATCACTCACATAATCATCATGCGCTTTGAAGCTGGACAATTCTTTACCTGTTTCTACATCCCAAATTATAATAGTTTTATCTTCTGAACCAGAGATAATATACTTTCCATTCGGTGTTACCGCAACAGCAACAACCTCTTCAGTATGACCATATAGTTGTTTTAGCAAACGACCATTAGATAAATCCCAAACAATGAGTGTTTCATCTTTTGAAACAGAAACCACTTTTTTACTATCAGGAGTTACTGCTGCATTGTGAACATAATTTTCATGTCCTTCAAGAGTTAGCAATTTGCGTTGGCTTCTTAAATCCCAGACTTGTAGTGTTCGATCATTTGATACAGAAATAACTCTTGTCCCATCAGGAGTTACAACGACTTCCCCTACACAAGCATTATGTCCCTCAAAAGTTTTATCTGGATCAAACATACTTCCGAATCCAGTTCCCACATCTGCCAGACTCCAAAGCATAATATAGCCTAACTCACCTGATCCAGAAATTACCCACCGACCATCGGGAGTGACTGAAGCACCATTAGCAATCCCCCATAAATTTCTGCCTTCATCAATTAGTTGACCTGTATTTAAGTCCCAAACCTTTACAGTTCCATCTGCCGAAGTAGCAGGGTAAACGCATCTTAACTGTTTGGGGATTGAGGTAAAATGGAGGGCTTACCGTTTAGCCAAAAATAGCTCGGTTCCCAGCCATGTTTCCCTGTTCCCCGCTCCGAGGTAGGATAGGAGTACTTCAATAACTTCCGATATCAGCAGTAACTGGGTGGCTAAAGGATGACACTGACTCTAGAATCGAGTTTGATTCAACACTTTGTTGCCTTGGAAGATCCGAGAGTCGAGCGCAGCAAGCAGCATTTACTCATTGATATCATAGTGATTGCTATCCTAGCTGTGATTAGTGGTGCAGATGGGTGGGTAGCAATAGAAACCTACGGACAGTCAAAACAAGAATGGTTAAGCACATTCTTGAGGCTTCCTAATGGCATTCCCAGCCATGATACTTTTGCGCGAGTATTTGCCCGGATTAACCCAGAAGAGTTTGAAGAATGCTTCCGCAATTGGATAGAAGCGATTACAGCAACAGTAGGAACACAAGTGATTTCCATCGATGGCAAAACCCTACGAGGTTCCTATGATCGGGAAGCCAAACAAAGTGCGCTCTCCCTAGTGAGTGCATGGGCTAGCAATCATCGGTTAGTACTCGGACAAATCAAAGTCAATAGTAAGTCCAATGAGATTACGGCGATTCCTCAACTGTTAAAGATGCTTCATATCAGTGGTAGCATCATCAGTATTGATGCTATGGGCTGTCAAAAAGAGATTGCCACCCTCATTCGTCAACAAGGAGCCGATTATGTACTAGCCCTCAAAGGTAATCAAGGTTCCCTCTACACTCAAGTCGAGCAATTCTTTAAGCAGGTTCAACAAACAGATTTTGCTGGAATAGAACATAGCCATCACTACACCAGCGAGAGCGGACACGGACGAATTGAGATTCGCCACTATTACAGCATACCGATATCGGCGTTGGCAAGGAAGCCGACTCAGGAGCAGTGGGCAGGGTTGAGCAGTATTGGGATGGTGATCTGTGAGCGACGGCTGTGGAACAAAACGAGCCGGGAAGTGCGCTATTACATCAGTAGCCTACCTGCCAATGCCCAAGTTTTAGCCCAGGCGGTGCGTAGTCATTGGGGAATTGAGAATTCCCTCCATTGGACTATGGATGTCACTTTTTCTGAAGATGCTAGTCGCATTCGTACTGGTAATAGCTGCCAAAACTTTGCCCTATTGCGACGAATCGCTTTGAATCAGCTCCAACGAGAAACCAGCATCAACAGCAGTATCCGCATGAAGCGCTACCGAGCTGCTATGGATAATCATTATGCAGCTAAAGTCCTGTTAGCTTAGCCAACTCGGTTTAGTAGTACTCTTGTGTGAGATAGGTAAGGGATTGTATTTTACTAACCTTGGCAATTTTCTCCCCATCTCTAAAACGATTTTAGACCCTCATTTATCACTTCCTATATTATAGCACAGATGAGTTTTATTGGGGTGAAGTTGAAGTTCCTTCAGGCGTGACACAATTGAGAACCCTACTCCGACAGAGAAGATTTTTCTGTCTCTAGCTATTATCGAGCTAGACTAGCTCATGATTTTGGTTAAGTTATTCAGACAAATATGGCTATTTGTGATTCGATAGATTCGATATTCCTAACTTTGTTAACTCACATTATTAAGGTTTTGTCAAGCTTTTTTAGATGCGTTTACCCTGCTGAAGTTACTGGCTTGCTCGAAGTTTAAGTTCTTATCTCCAGACTGCTGCACGTTCTGGATAATCCGAGTACCATCTTTAGCGGTAGGCTGTTGGCTAGGCTTGCTGGGTACAGCATCGGCTTTCCGCTCAATTTCAACATCGTGATACTGATGCACAGTGCTGCCAGAACCAGCATTGGTGTTGAATCTGCCTCGCTGATTCACATCCTGATGCTGGTCTACAATCTGAATATTATAAACATTGTCCTTGGCGATAGGTTGGTCATTTGACTTCCCGGATTCAGCTTCTGCTTCTTGACGCTTGAATAGATAGCCATCTTGCACACGCATAAAGATGATGGGGGTGGCAAAATCGCGGTTTCGATACTGCGTATTAAGGGCGATCGCACGGCGACCATTTTGGGCTGCAATATCGACCGGGTCATCTTGAGCTAACCGTTCATAGAAGCGATAAGCAAAGCGACTTGCTGTGACGTTAGTAACTTCGTACTGCATCGCTACAACTACTGGGATATTCTGCTGCACAATTTTAGAGGCAACGCCAACAAAAGCCTGCGAAGCAGACAGCATTCCCCCCTCACAGGCTTGCAACATCACAACTCCAGGATGATGTCGGTTAAATAACCCACTGAAGAAACTGGCATCAACCCATAAGGCTTCGTCGAACATATCATCTACTAGAGCAATTTGCCCCACTTCCTCCCCTGCCTCATTCTTGAGGCGACCATGTCCAATGAAGTGAAAAATGTGGGGTTGTTGCTCTAGCATCGAATCAATTGCTTCGGGAGTGGCTGGATTCACAATTGGCAGCAGCTCAACACGATCTGATTGGCTATTTGCTAGTTTTTCTAACGCTGCTTGTACTTTTTCATAGACAACTGCTCCCAAATCAGAAGAGCCTGTGGGTACAGCGATCGCCAAGGCAATCTTCAGCTTTTCACCTTGGTTTAACTGAATCGGTGGGGCTGCGTGCCATTGGGCACGGCGGCGGGCGAAGATGAGGTTAGGGTCGGTGTCCATCCAGATTTCACCTAAGTTGGCTTTCCCAGGTAAGCAGGTGAACTCCCAAGGCAATGCCGCCACATCAGGCATACCGCGCTCATCGATATCTAGCTCAACCCGCAGCAGTTGCTTTTCCTTCTGCACAACCTGGTAGAAGTTGACAAAATCCTGACGCAGCACATCATCAAATAGAACATCAAATAAAGCTTCTCCAATTGTGCGTGCCTTGCTGGAGTCCTTCAGCTCATTGTTGCGAGCCACTTGGAGCAATGGTGTAATTTCTCCCAACTTCTTATAGCTAAATACCCCAGACGGTTCGCCTAGAGATTGATGTTGAGCATTCCACTTTTCCACCTGCACCCGCTCGTAGTTAGCAACGCGAATGCGATAGGTATAGTAAGTTTTAGCCATAGGTTGTCGCCTCTCCAATTCAGTTCACTGACAAATAAGCTGCCTATGCATGACTAGCTGCTTTGGGTAGAGTCAGCGTCCACTCCTCAGCATCACCACGAGCAAATCGGCTTGCTTCTTGATTCTTTTGGCGTAGTAGCTGCTTTAATTGATCTGACAACTCACCGAAGACATCCCGTATATCAGCCGTGAGCCAATTGATATCTGGTTCAGCCCATGCTGTACCCCGTAAACTAATCGATTCAGTTCCTTTCGGGACTTTGAAAACAAGCGCAAATTTCGCTGTCCCAACTTTCTGTAACTCACTCGCCTGAATTCGCCAGTAGCAGTTAGAATTCCCTTCTCCATTCGTCAGGATTTCCGGATGACCCAGTTCATATCGATAGGCTGGAATAGCGAGGAATGCCTTTAAATCATCCTTGTTACCCACATTCGCCTTTAACTCACCGGGAAGCAATTGCAAAAGTTCAGCCAACTGAGAGCTATCCACACCGACATTCCAATCAAAGTTACCATTCAACCCCACCTCCATCCCCACACCAAAACTCATGACGTTCCGCCACTGCTGTGTCGGAAATAGGCTTTGAATGATTGGCTCACCGCTCCCTTTCGGACTAAAATCAAGCTCACAAGTCAATCGCCAGAATTTAGCAGCTCGTTCGGGACGCAAATCGACGGTGTGTGTCATGTAATAGAAGTCAAACTGCTCCCGCATCTGCTGCTTGTAAATTTCGTTCAGGTCAGTCCCGCTTTTTTCAAATGTGTCTTCTGTAAGCTGAATTAACTTATCTCTAGGATTGCCAAAACTAACCTTTGATTGGCGCAGACTGTCAACGGCTTCTGCCCCCACGCCCAGTTTTGTTCCACCAGCTAAAGTTCCTTCCCACCTTTGAACCTCTTGAAACAGGTCAGATAATAGAGCGTCTGCCTCTTGTAGGTTAGGAGGGGATAGCTCATCACTCATCTCCAGCATCTCCTTGGGATTTCAAACTGATGCGTCAGTTGTTGAGTATGGGCGATGCTGACCAAGAGAGGCTACGACAACACCAGATTGCCCGACAACTAAACAAGTATAACCTCAACATTAGGCAGGGTCAAGATATTCAGATTGGCAATCACTTCTACGTAGAGTGGAATGACGAGGCAATTCCAGCATTACAAAAATCAACCTAATTCTATCCCTCTTCGTGCAAAAGCGAATCTTCAACGAGAACATTTTTTATCTTCTCCCTTCGGAAAAAAGTGCGACTGCCCCAAAACAACGCAAAAAATTGACTCTTGAATTCTCATGGAAATTATCACCTCTAGCTCTGGAAATTACAGCGCCCTTTTGGGTACTATTAGCCAAGACTACTACCTCCGTTGCGATGGTGGTGCTTTTGTAGACACGCTATTCGGAGCGGATTTAACTGAAGTTTACCAAGATGGTTCATTTCAAGCCGCAATCGTGGCTCATAAAGTCGAACTCGTGATCATTTATCCAATGCGACAAGGCTACAAAGCTCGGCGTCATTTAACCTTGGGCGAATTTTATTGTAATGAACTGTTTCAGGAAATTTGGTTCATCCCGTTAAAAAGCTGGATATATGACAATAAAACCAAGCAAGAAAATCCCGGTAAAATGCGACCGCAAATCGTGTCCCACTTTTTAATGCGGGGTCATTCAATGGATGAGTTTTCCATTCTCATCCGCCCAATTGAACAGGAAGCCTTCTTAGACTGGGAAGGGAATAAGGCTCAACTCTCTACAAAATATGCCAGTGCTAAGGATTATATCAAAACCCAGATTAGCCAAACCATCGTCTCCCAAATTTATACCACAGAAATTGTCAAGTGTGATAAGGGCATTAAACCCTATTTTCATTTAACGTGGAACGTCCGTAAACCCGAAACGGAACTCGAACAGGATGCTATTGAAGTAGCTCAAATTATCGGACAAAAGCACACTGACTTACTCATCCATGAGGTCACAGAAAAAGCGGCGGAGAAAGCTTTAATGGCTCTAGCGGGAAGTCCCTCCAACCAACCGGCTTTACCGCAAACGGCTTGAAGCCGACTTCTGGGCAGAAGGTTAGTCGATCAAGTTACCTCCTGCCCTATTGTCTCATACAAAGGAATACAAAAAATGCGAGACGTTGATGGAATACTCTACCCCAGCGTTACAGAAATTATTGATACAGCCTTTCCAACTAACTGGGAAAAAAAACAGAAACAATACGACTTAATCCATGGGGAAGGTGCTTGGTCTCAACGACGCCAACAACGGGCTTCTGAAGGAACGACACTACACGCAGCGGCTCAAGTCTTTCTCCAGGGAAATGCTTTTCCTGAAATTAATGATGAAATCAGGGAGTATTGGGAAGCTCTCTCTCCCTACTTGAAAACTCTACCACCGTACCACATTATTGCCCTCGAAGAAACCATTGCTCACCGTCCACTTTTTTTTGCAGGTACACCAGATGCTGTCATTGAATTAGAGACGGGAGAGCGCTGGCTTTTGGAATTTAAAACCTTCGATGGCTACCCGATTGGCAACCGAGGTTATCAAGGTGTCTGGCCCCTGTGGAAACGGAAAATGAAAGGGGTAAATTGTCCGTCTCTACCAACCTGGGAATGGACAACTCCTATTTTTCGCCGCGCCCTTCTTCAAACATGGCTGTATAAGTTGGTACTTGATATCAACTATCCCAACTCTCAAGTGCAAAAAATATCAATTTTGGTGGCTACCCGTTCACAAGGACTTCAAGAGATTACCTTTCCGTTTCACCTCTGGCAAGACTGTCACACGGAGGCTTTGGCTATCATCAAAACTTTTCATCATCGCCAAACTTAATAGGTTGGCGATGACGGCAATTAAAGCCCTTCATGAATAAAGCGACGCCTAAGATGACTTTTCCTCAACCTGACCGCTATCAAGTGTTAAAATACTTAGAGTTTCTCTCTTATCAACCAACCGATAAACTAAACCTCACCTGCTTGTTTCATTCCCAGGATTCTCGCAAACGTTTAGACAAAGGTTGTAAACTGAATCGATTAAGCTGGGCGGCTATCGAAACTTATCAATCTTATGGTCGCGGAGTCTATCTGGTTGTTAATGGTGGTGGATATAAGAATAAGGTTATCTCACAGGGTCGCGCTGTATTCTATGAACACGACTGCCTAGATAAATTAAAGCAGGTGAATTTGTGGCAGCAACTAGAACTTCCTGCACCAACATTTCAGGTGGATACAGGAGGTCGGTCAATTCACTCCTATTGGGTGTTTGATGAACCAATTGGAATTGAGCAATGGTGTCATCTTCAGCGTGATTTGCTAGAATACGCAGATGCTGACCGCAGCCTCAAAAATCCCGCCCGTCTCATGCGGTTAGCTGGCACTTGGCATATCTTACCCAAGGCTTGGGGAAATTCGGATTGGCTATGCAATTTGTCGCAAATTATTACAGAAACGGGAAGGGTTTATGGTTACGAAAGGCTACGAAATGCTGTACCTCAATTTCAATCCTGTACGAACTCATCTCCTCTTGTGGTTTTACCTAAAACTTCACCACTTCCTAAACCTATAGAGTTTCCTAACCCTTTAACTATCCAACATTTCAATCAAATTCCGCTTCCTATTCCCCTAGCAATACCTCTATACTACTGCTGCCGAATAAAAGTGCGATCGCTCCTTGATTCTGGTGTCGCAAAAGGCTCTGGACGCAACAATGCAGCAATAGCTATTGGACTGGAACTGCTCACCGTAGAACGCTATGTGCAGTTAATGGGTCAGCCTTTTTCGGACAGTGCTAGGCAATTGTTCAGTGGTTTCTGTACGCGCTCATTCATGACACCGGAAGAAGATGCTGATCGCTGGAACTGGTGCTATGCTCAAAATACTTCGATTACAAAATCGCTGCAAAAGCATATCCGATATTGCATCCGCACTTGGTACTGGCAAGTTGTTAAAAATCAAAAGCGACACGAGGTTAATTAATTATTAATTTTTTACCTTTATAGCCGTTCTAAAATAGTAGTAGTATCGTTCTTATGTCACCCTAGGAGAAGTATAATAAGCAAAAATGGCTGACATCGCAACTCCTATGAATGCAGAAGATACCTGGCTTGGTATTGACCCTGGACTAGCTACCGTCGGCTGGTCAATTTTAACAACAGACAGTAACGGGACGGTCTGTCTGATTGACTACGGAACGATTGAAACAAAAAAAACCTTATCAACTCCGGAACGCTTAGCCGAATTGGAGCAGGATTTGGTCACGTTGATGGAAGAGTTTGAACCCACTAAGGCGGCATTAGAAATGCCCTTTTTTTCCCGACAAATCAAGGCAGCCGGGGGAGTTTTACAGGCGGTTGGGATTATCAATTTAGTTTGCTATCGGGAAGCTGAGATTATTCCGGTTTTGCTGCATCAATCGAGTTGGAAAGCCCATCTGGGCGATGGGAGAGCGTCTAAAGATGAAGTCGCTGAAATCTTGAGTGCGCTGTTTGATTTAGAGAATCTTCCCGTTGATGATTCAGTGGATGCGATTGGGATTGGTTATGCTGGCTTATGTGGGTTGACTAACAATATTTCTTAGCCTTTTCATCTTTAATATCCGTCGTGGTGCTACCTTTATCACTCAACTGCGTATCCAATTGTTGTCTGGTTAAGCTGGGTTATTCTTTCCCTTAACCTGGGTGAGTGGCAGAAAACCGTTGCATTTTTACTCTATTTGTGGTCAATTTGGAATAGTCTCACGCGCCTGTGAATCTACTGACCGTTCAATATTCTCTGTCGCGTTCCTTCGCAACTCTGGCGGAGGACAGGGTGGGGCTTCCGGCGTATCATATTTACCAGACTGTCCCAGTTTCTGACAGCTTGTGGAACTGAGATGAACTGCCTAGCTCAAACATCAACTGATGACCGACCCCAAGAATAACGACGTCGTTATGGGTGGGCAAACACCCAATCCTATCGGCTCCTTAGTTTTAGGAGGAATTGACGGAGTTCAACAACAACTTGCCAGTTCTAGTGAGGAAACCCGATGTGCTGCTCTTTTCAAAGCATTGCAATACCCAGACCAAGGGAAAACCCTTGTCATCAAAGCATTGCACGATTCGGCGTGGCAGGTACGGTGGACAGCGTATCGCTTGCTGATGCGCCTGGAGGAAGTCGATGGCATTAGCAAAGCGGATGCAAACGAAGCCAAATATCGCCAGCACTACCCAGATTTTAGGCGTTCTGAATCAACTGAAGTACATTCACTTGCCAAAAATCACCTGAAGTCGTATCTGGAGGAAGAACTGGGGCAGTACAGCGGTGCTATTGTCGGTACTGATTTCCCCGTGAGTGTAGCGCCTAACCACGATAGGATTGCCGATGTTGTTGCTATATTCCCAACCGGGTATATGGTTGCGTTAATGGTAGCAACGGAACCCATGAAACCCCAAGAATTAAACTATCAATCAACGGCATTGTTTAATGCTGGAGTTGATGTCATCTGGTGGTTAGGCGAAAAAGCGGATACCTTGAGGAATAGGCAATGGTCATTCCAATACTGTGATTGGACTTATATTTTGAATCTCTCAACCTGTCCGATTACTGACAACAGAGAACAATCTGAGGTAGAGTTTAAGGAATTAAGTCAATATAGTTTTAATCATTTAACTGACAAGGTTAAAAGGATTAATTGGCTCCTCCAGTATATGGATTTTGGGAGTTATCCGGAGGAGTTGATGGTAGAAAAAGAATCCTTACAAAATTTATTACAAAGTGGTCAAAGCACCAATGGGCTGGGTCACTCAATTTTTATCCGAGCCATTCGGCAAACTTTCCACACTTGGAGACGGCTGAACAATGCCCAGTTAAAACGAGGGTTGCTGATTCAGAATAAAGGGATAAGAAGTTTTGGCGGCGTGCTGGGTTCGCTCAACAGTCATAACCATCATACCAGAGTAACAGCGATCGCTAAGATGAATGATGGATATTGGCAAGTCACAGACGACGAGCAACTGATGAATTCTTATTTGGGGTTCCCGCGCAAGTTATTCCCTCCAAGTGGTGTTCAAGCCATGAAACACAGAGCGCATACTATTGCCAAAATTAAAGCAGCTTCCCAAGGTTTGATGGCTAAGGATTGATTGTTGGTTAGTCTATTTTTACAAATTATTACGTCTGTTTACGTTTATCTTTTTAGCCTTCGCTTCACTCAATCAGATGCTTTTTACTTACCCAATGCTATCGCGACTGCTCAAAAAAGCGCGAAACAATTTGTAATAACTGACTATGACCCCAGCAACCGTCGAACAAGCCACTTTCCTACAAAACGCCACCATCCAACAACACAACTTATCTGCCCTCAATAAAACCCGCATCCGCTTCAAAATTGGACTGAAAAACACCACCCGCAAAACTGCACCCAAGTGGCAGCAAATTCTCAAAGCTAATACTGCCAAAACAGACGGCGAAGAACATACATCCTCTGACTTAGAAAAAGTCACCCGTTCCGAAGTCGGACTGCGGGGAATCTCCTGCTTCAAAGCCCTTGATGAAGCCACAACCCAACTGCGACGTGAAATCGATTCAATTAAAGATTGGATGACCCTTGATGATGGCGATTATATCTGCACCATAGAACTAGCACCCTTAGTCTGGCAACGGCTGATAGAAATTCGGGACGTTATTGCCCCCTCTCTGCGCCAAGAACTCAAACAAAAATATGCATCGGGACGAGCAGAATTTGAAAACCGTATTGAAGAATTCCTCAGCGCCCAAGCGTGGAACCTCACAGATGATGAGCGGGAAGTAGCCCGCACTGAATTAATCACTAAGTTCCCCAAGTTTGAAGAGTTAGAAGATTACCTACAAGTCGTCATTGGTCGCCCAGTTATTATCCCGGCTTTATCCGAACAACTCAACCAAGAACAAGCCGATTGTTTAAACCGAATTACCCAATTTATTGCCGAATATGACTCTAATCTCCAAGCCAGTCTCCAAAAAGCTGCCATTGCTGGCGGTCAGCAACTCGCTGTTCAACTGCTCGAAGATTTGAGCCAATGGGAACCGGGTAAAAAGCCGGCTCGATTCCGCAAACGAATTGAAAAACATCTGCAAAAGATTCAGGTTCTCATTGGCAATGCTAGCCCGAATAGTTCTTCGACCTTAGCACAACTCATGGAGCGCATCCAAAATGTCTTAGAAACTGCCTCTGTCGATGCTAAAAAGCTCGATAACAATGGCAAAGGAGCGCTCCAAGAAAAAATGGATCAAATCTACCAGCGACTGCTGGGAGAACAGCGAAAACTCATAGAACTGGCGCAAGAGGAAGGACTTGATCGCTCTGAATGGGTAATTTTCAACGGTAATTCGTGATTGGTTACCCATGAGCGTTTTTTCTGTTTTTTTCAGAGTAGCCCACTTTTTGCTAACAAAAATTATGTCCCATTTTTCATCAATTACCACAAAACTCACTGACCCGGAAGCTCTCACCCAAGGTCTAACGAACCTGCTTGCTGCTAAGGGAATCAACGCTCAAATTGAAGTTCATGATTCTCCCGTCAAGTTAATTAGCGACTATTCCCGCCGCGATATCGCCTATGGACAAATCGTCATTCGGCGCACCTATTTGAATACTCCGTCTCACTCGGCTTTGTTAGATGTAGGTTTCCTTTGGGATGAAAAAGAAGGAGGGTTTCAACTCCAAGCTGACCCTTGGGATTTTAATCAGAATGCTTTAGGGAAAGCTTTTACTAAAGACGTGAAGGGTGGCTATAGTTCTCCAGTCAATACCTTTGTTGATGAAGTGCAACTTGCCCACGATCGCGCTTACATCAATATCCATTATCCTCCAGAACTTTGGAACTACACGGAAACCGCTCTAGAAGACGGCTCAACCCGGATTACGCTTAGCCAAAAACCCAGTCTAACTGAATCCGTTGAAGCTACGGCTACTTGGTAATTCACAGCCTGTCCAATCGCCCCTGAAGGAGGTGCTTCGTTGCATCTCCTTTGCTTTTTTTATTAAGGAACAAATGATGAACTCCCCAACTCAAATTCAAATCACTCTCAAAGCCGGACAACCTCTGAAAGTGGAAGTTCTTAATGCCCAAGGTTCGACCTGCACAAAACTCACACAGGCTTTGGATAAATTAGGAACCGCCTCCACAACCCTTAAACCGGAATACTACCAAGACCCCTCTGTCACCCTCACCGACGGCATCAATATTGAAGAATAACCATGGCACTAGACACTCAAGAAATCCGGCGACTGTTCAATGCCGGAATTGCCACCGTTGCGATTAATAGTCCCACCAGTTGCGAATTAGCGGTCACGGATAAAATTGCCAGTGACATTGCTGATTTGGCAGGAAATAGACCCTTTGAGTTCTATATCTGGGATTTAGCAAAAGGACTCCAGAAAGTCGAACCAACAACCAGAAGCGGTCAAATTACAAGCTTCAAAAAGTCTCCGGCGGCTAACTATAAAACACAAGGACATCCTGTTGAAGCATTACTCAAACATATCGAAGCCGAATGCCAGTCTTCCTCCCCCAACCGGACTCTGTTTCTGATTAAAGACTTGTACCCCTTTGTCGGTGGGATTAATCCCAATCCCGTTCTCGTGCGACTGGCGATCGATTCTTGGACGGCTGCCAAGCGATCGCCTAACCGAATTATCATCCTACATGACAACCTCATCACCCCAAGAGCCTTTGAAGATTTAGTGGTTGACTTGGAAAATCCCCTTCCCTCTGAGGTAGAAACGGAAACCATTCTGTCCTACCGAATTCAAGCACTGCAAAAAAGTGCCAGAGGGCAAAGCGTGGAGTTTCCGGTTGAACTGGACCCCAAAAACCATAAGCGATTGGTTCGCGCCCTCCTGGGAATGACACAAGAGGCGGCTGATGATATTATTCAGTACTGCGCCGTCACCCATGGTCGCTTGGATGAAACCACTATTGAGGTGGTCAACCAACTCAAAACCCGGAAATATGCAATCCGGGGAATTGAATACGCCCCGGCGCCGGATGTGGAAGTTCAGGGATTGCCCTTCCTCAAAGAATGGGCGACAACCATCACGCCCTTGCTAGAACCCGAAGCCCAAGAACTTTATAACATCCCATTCCCTAAAGGAGCATTAATTGTCGGCGTTGGGGGTACAGGTAAGAGCCTTTCGGTGAAGTGTTTTGCCAAAGAATGGGGATTGCCTGTGATTGTACTGGATACAGGCAAGCTGATGACCAAGGATTTGGGTGGATCTGAATCCAATCTCAGAGACGCGATCGCGGCGGCTGAGAGTATGGCACCGTGCATTTTATTTATTGACGAGATGGATAAGATGTTTCCGGGTAGTAGTGGGAATGAAACTGATGGCGGTACGAGTCAGCGGATGTTCGGCTATTTCCTAAAATGGTTCCAAGAACGAAGTGCATCGGTCTTTGTTGCCGCAACAGCCAACCGCCCCTGGGGATTTAAGCCCGAACTGCTGAGGCGCTTCTCCCGCGTCTGGTATGTTCCTCTACCCAATACTGAAGCCAGAGAACAAATCTGGAGAGTCCAACTCCAGTACTACAAACTTTCTCTGAGTCAAGCGGATATTTCTCGATTAGCGATCGCCTCAGCAGGATTCACGGGTGCTGAGATTCGGAATATCACTGAATCCTGTGCCAGTATCGCTTACGCCCAGCAGCGTCCTACTCAGGTAACTACGGAGGAACTGCTCCGCCAAGGGAGCATCAAACCCCCACAGTTTACTAACTCTCAAGAACTCGAAGCTTTAGAAGAGTGGGTGCGTTCTGGACAAGCTCATTGGGCGGCACCTGACCCGCGAACGAGTACCCATCCAGAAGTTACAGATCGTCAGGTTTCTTGGGAGCGAAATATCATTTTCCCCGATTCATCTGACTTTAATTAATCCGGTTCATGGTTCATGGTTCATGGTTGATTAAAAAGCCATGAACTATGAACTCTGAATCATCAACATTAGACTTCACCGCCCTAGCGTTCAATTTAACTAATATTAAACGCATCCTCATGATTGACAAAAGCCTCGCCATTACTCACAAATCCTTAATCAAAGTAGATCCCCAGACCAATGCCAACAAATTTTGGCAAGCTTGGCTAATGCCCGATGGCAATTTGTACGTCGAGTACGGACGAGTTAATTATTCAGCCAGAAGCCATGTTTACCTGTGTAACTCTATAACGGTTGCTGAGCAAAAACTCGCCTCTCTCCTTACTAATAAGCTCAGCAACGGCTATCAAGAAGCTATCGTTGAATTCAATAGTTTTCAACAATTAGACTGGAGTTATTTTGGAGCTAATGCTGAAAATTTCAAAGAAAAATTGGCTCAAATTACTTCATTAGCAAATAAAATTGCTGACCATACCTCCCTTAAGTTTGATGCCATCAAAGGTGTATTTATATCACAACTCGGTATCATTTCTCCTCAGACTATACGCCAAGCAATCCCAGCACTCCAACAAGTCTCGCTTCACCTAGCTAATCCCCAATCTCGTCAATTTAATCATGCCGTTGCCGACTACCTCACACTTATTCCTCTAACCGTAGGGATGAAGCTAGATGCACGTTCCCTACTGGGAAATCCCGAAAAGATTGCAACTCAACGAAGAGTTTTATCCCAACTGGAAAAGGCACTTGATTTAATCAGCCAACTCCGTCAAGAAATGCTAAACGAAGCGGTTAAATCACCTAAGAACTCTACAGAGCTTGACCGAGCTTGGTGGATCTCTTGGGGAGTCTTTCTCGTTGACCCTCCTACAAAGCCTTCTCAAACAGCAGAAGATTTCCGCTCTACACACATCTGTTGGACAAATAAAGGCTGCTAGCATTTTTTCTAGATAGACCACAACTGAACGGCATCAGTCCACTCATCAGGAGGTAACCCTTCCTGAACAGGGTTGAAAGAGTGGATTACTCCCTTAAAAAATTGACCTTATTCGACTTGCACTCAATCATGAAAATTGCCAGATATCGCCTCAACCGAAAATCTGGACTCATCTACCGAACCCTAAACAACTCTTCCTATTTAGAAAAAATAGGAAACACACTCACTGGTATCATCCTCCACGCCACTCCTATCACCTTTGGCGAACCTTTTCCCCATATGCCGCCCCAAGAGTGGATTGGACTATGCTTTATCGATTTCCAATATAATTGGGCTTACGCCCTGTTAAATAGCGGCAAATCTAATGCTTTAGCTCCTTTTTTAAGGTACAGAAATTCGGTCAAAAATCTAGCCAATGTCGTTACAAAAATTACTTTGTCTCCACAAAGGTCAAAGAATGGTTCTCTGTGGTATAGTTACGCCTTTGCCGCCCAACCTTTATCCGACCAACGAGTAACAGAAATTCTCCTCAACCTTCCGGCTCTTCCCCTGATTGACCCAGAGGTAAATCTAGACTTTCCTAAACCATCTGAGCCAATTCTCGATTCCCTGGAACCCGATGAGCGAACGAAATTTATCATCTGGAACGAAACCCTCTCTACCACCAAGCGTCTACCTAGCGATGACACCTCTTTTTGAACAATGAATACGCCTCGTTTTTTTGCGGCATTTGGCAAGGGGGACTTCATCAAATACCAAGGCAAACGTTTGGGGTTTTGGGACGTAATCGGATCTGGGATTACCCCCTACGGCTATATATATTCCTTAGCTTATCAGCACGCCGTATTTCCCGATCCTACTATTCCTTTATTCGGCGATTGTGGTGCGTGGACTTATCGAAAGCAAGATACTCCAACCCTTTTCCAAGACATTGTTGATGCACAATGGGCGATTCGCTCTTACCAAAAACGTTTACACCCCAACCAGGAAACCTATGTCACTGCACCCGACCATATTTTATTCGCCAATCTCAGCCGCTGCCAACGCGAAGCCAGAAGGGAATTTAATTGGATTAACGCTCGTAACTTCTTAGAACTTGCCAAAACCCAGTTGCCTCATACAACCCCTGTTGCTGTTGCTCATGGATTATCGGTTTGTGAACGAATTCGTGCGGCTTTAGACTTAATTAAGTTAGGCTACAAGCTAATCGGATTGGGGGGACTCGCTACTATTGGCAACGTCTCCCACGCCCTAACTATTATTCAAACCGTTGCTAACCAACTCCACGGTGTTGTACATCCACAGCAAATTCTTGAACCCTACGAGTGCAATCCCTACAAACTAACCCCTTTTCAACGACACGCTTGGTGCAACAAGCTGATCAATCAACTGAGAGCGATCGCACCCTTGGGCGCTGAGTTTGTCATTTTAGGGGGACGCCAATATTACGCAGGAATTATTGAACCGTTAGAAGCTGCCCAACTCTACACCGTTACTACCCCACTCGCTGGTCTCGCCATTGGCAGGAAAATGCACTGGCTTAAGGTTAACACACCTTCATTTCGGCAGCTTTCCTTAGGAATTTAGATTGACCAATCTAAACCCTCGATATCTGATAAGTAAGGAGAACGGATAATGGTTAATCCAGCTATCAATTCAAACGGGAACACGGTTAAACCGATTGCCCCCCAACGGAATCTTTGTGAAAGGAAAATTGGCATAGAAATAGACGTTTTTCCCCACGCGGATTGGTCAAACTTTAAAAATCCCAAATTTAATTACTTGCAAAACGTTATTAAACGTAACGAATCTAGCGGAAACCGTCAAGACTGCCCACGATATCGCATTGTCGCCGCTCAGATAGTTCCCCCCTTCGATTTTGATGAACCCCCAACCTGGCTCTACGGACTCAAGCCGATTAATTATAAAGGCAAACTCTCTGTTAGAGAGATTGATTGGTACGGTGAAGATGAAATCTGCGCCTCATCTGAAGAGAGTTTACTTGGCGATATTGAGTTTTAGGATTTTCAGTTATGTCAAAACCAGCCCATCCCAGAAAATCTCTCTCCTCTAATAACTCTCCTGCGGATAAGAATAGCAATCCAGACTCTCATTCCCTGGAGGAAAACACCACGGCGGACGAAAGTTACAACTTTCAGAAAGCCCGAATTATTATTCATTTAGAGATTCTCTCCAGCGCTGAAGATAACCAAAACCGAACCGTATCAATTGGAGTGGGAATCAAGAACGATCCGCCACTTTTAGCGACAACGACACTTTCTTCCCTCAACCTACCTCCAGTTATTCAACAGATGCTGGAGGAGTTAGAGTCCCAAATGCCAGAAAGGGCAGCTGCAGCAACTGAAAGAAAGATGTGGCGGCAAAAACAGGAAGACGCACAACGACAAATAACGGTTAAACCGACTCCAAAACCCTGCAAGTTACCCCCAGCTCAACCTATTCATTTTCCGGATTCCCAATCCCTTGAAGCCCAACACCAATTAACGCTTTTCTAACCTCATTTTAATCATGCCCAAAATTCTCATAGAAGGTCAGGAAATTCTCCTGACTCCCGAACAAGCAGCCACAGACCAAACCATCACCGATACCCTACTTCCCTTCTATCCCGATATTGCCAATGCTGACTTTAAACGCACAGAAAACGAGGGCGAAACCCTAATTGAAATTGTCAAACGACCTGGGACAAAAGGCAATACCCAGACTCCCTGGCAAATTTGGCAGAATGCTCCTGAATATATTAATCCAGTGATTCTATTGGCGGTACAACTTAAAGCACTAGAGATTCAAGGCGGATTAACCCTTGAAACGCTGATTCCGCTTCAGTCAACACTCCAGGATGTCACTCACGTCGGCGAGAAAGCCTCTACGGAAACGAGGCGGGCTACCTCTGCTCTCAAATCGGCTTCACCCATTCCTGCTCAAACTCCACTGCTTGGCTTTTGATTGGCATCAATGACTCCGATTTTTACCTACGCTGAAGCCTTAGACTTCCTGAGTTCATTCTCTATACCCCTCTCGTTTGCAGAGGGGATAGATTATTTACAAAGGCTTTCGCAACAAGTTATTCTATTGTCGCTGTATCGGGAGTATTTTCCGGCTGAGTGGACTCAATCAACAGCAAGTATTAAACCAGATTATGAGGGTTGGGAATGCTCTCACAGTCCCAAAGAAATGGAATTCCTTCGCCTAGTTGAAGAACGACTCTTTCCCATCGGACTTGAGTGGGAATGGGGTGAGGCGCTGGAGGAGCGAATGTCGTATATTACGGTTTATCCCCACGATTTGGATTGGTATCAACGGGGAATTGATGAGTTTGATGAATTTCACCAGTTCCTTATTTACCTTTTGGGTCAGGAATTTTCAGTTTCGTTATGGCAAGAGCGGTTGGGGATAACCCTAGATTTTGTCCTTCCCGTCGAACAACTGGATTTTGATCGGTTGGAAATTCTCTGTCAATATGCTCCTAAACCCTTAGGCTATTTGTACGACGCCCTGAGTATTGTAGACCATTCGACCAATTGTATTTGGATTGATTCGTGTTGGGAATGTATGGAATATTTTGCCTGGTCAAGGCAAAATTTAGATGGTTTGACCGAACAGTGGAAACTGGCGTTGCAGTTATGGGATAAGGAAAGCCAACTTAGACGCTGGATTGCGGCAGATAAGACCCGATATTTGCCGCTCATTGACCTCTGGAATCAAGCTAAAATATCATGACACTACTCCCGCCCCTTCCCTCGATTGACCCTTCGATTATTGCCAATTCTCTGATTCACAAGGAAATCAACCATCAATCTCTCTGTCAATTGCTGATTTTAGATGGGCAATATATCGTTCGCTACCAAGAGGGAGAAGCAACCATCACCAAACTCATTTCCCCGGAAGCTGTTCGATTTGCTTTCACTCATCTATCGGTGGATTCAGGATTTCTCCCCCCTGGTGTTGTCCGCTGGGGGAGTGGTTCTGAGGGGGATTGGCTGGTTAAGTTTATCCCTCCTAACCGTTACCTAATCTGCTGCATTCTGGCTGACAAACCTCTCAGACTGGATATTCCGTTACCCGGTTTAATTTTCATGGGGAAGGGAAGTCGTTATTATCTTTGGGCGGTGAAGTCTCGCCACTTCGACAGTCTCGCCGAAGTTTTCCATGTTCCTTTACCGAATGTTTCCCCTTCAGGGGCGATTTGCTTTGGTTCTAACTCTGTTCCCAATGCTGCTTCAGCTACCCTTGACCACGTTTGGCAGCTTTTTCTTTCTAGTCCCTTTAATGGCGATAGTGTCAGTGGGAAATCAAAAGCTTACCCCGATGACGTGCGATCGCACCTTATTACTCTACAGGATGCTGGGAAGAAACGCTACCCACTGCGCGACTTGATCCCATATCGTTCTTATCGGTCTGCTCTAGAATGCGGAACTCCTCAGACTGGCACGGTCGAGGAAGTCATCAACCGAATCCTTTTATGAATAATACCATACCATCTTTGGTGCAATATCTGACTGCCCAATCGGACACATTACCGCCTATCCAGGCTCAGATGGTTGAGTACGTGATAGCTGGTAATGGCGTCTTTAAACGAGGTAAGCGAGTTGGTTTAGAGGTAATGATTCCCATGGCTCAATGTCCAATTGGGGGACTTGCGCCGATTCAACCCTACTTGCATCTAGATTATCCCAAAGTACCTGAACAATTGTTCACAGAAATGCTTGTGCGCTCTCAAGAAGCCTATCCGAATGAAATTCTGTTTTATCTGCACGGGTTGAATGGGCAATGGCAACTGGATATCCCGGCTCAAACGGCTACTCCGACCTCGGTTCAACCTGTCCTCGGAGCATCTTACCACAATACCTTGATTGAGGTTCACTCTCACCCGACTCTAAGTGCTGATTTCTCCTCTACAGACGACGCTGATGAGACGGGATTCCGGATTTTTGGAGTCTTGGGGACTCTCTTTTCCCAGCCGACGTTTCGGCTGCGAGTTGGGTTATATGGTGATTTTTGGCATATTCCAGCTCATTGGATATTTCAAATGCCTCAGCTAATTTTGGATAGAACGACTCAGAAACAATAATGATAGATTCAGAATACAGCCAAGCCCTACCTGTCATGGTAGGAGATTATCGGTATGTACAATTTATCCTCGTCGGATGTGGCGGAACGGGCGGGTTTCTCTCTCCCAGTCTCGCTCGTTTAATTCTCGCCCTTAACCAAGGGGGAAAGAGGGCTTTTGCTACTTTTGTTGACGCGGATAATGTTGAGTCTAAAAATATACCCCGGCAAAACTTTGTCCAAGCTGAGATGGGATTCAATAAAGCTCAAGTGTTGGCTCGGCGGTACAGTCTGGCTTATGGACTGGAAATTCGGGCAATTGCTTCTTCGTTTGAAGCGGAAATGGTTAAGCCAGAATGGGGGAAACTGACTGTTGTTATTGGAGCTGTGGACAATGCGGCGGCACGAACGGAAATTGCCAAAACTTTGGAGATTAATCATAACTATCAAGTTCCTAATATTTGGTGGCTGGATTGCGGTAATCAGGGTAATGGGATACCAGCGGGTCAAGTGCTATTGGGTTCTACCCATTCTCTGACGCTTCAAAATACTTTTAATCACCCCGATACACCAAATTTTTGCGTCAACCTACCGTCTCCTAGTGTAGTAGCGCCGACATTATTAACGCCTGAAAAAGAAGCTCTGCAATCAAGTCGTTTATCTTGTGCGGAGATGGCTAGGTTAAATCAACAAGCTCTGTTCATTAATCAACGAGTTGCCGCTGAAGCGATAGAAATGTTGGCACAACTAACTCTTACCAGAGGACTGAAGCGTTTTGCTACCTATTTTCATGGGGGAGTTGGTAGCAGCCGTTCTGTGTACAGTTCACCTAATACGCTGGTCAATTTTTTTCAGGAAAGTTAACACCAACGGCGATATGTTTTATTCATTTGCATCATGAGAGCAATTTCAGCATCTGCTTGGTCAGTTATTCCCACCCAACCCCGATTGGAACTTCTGCACAACTGTCTGTCTCAACAGGAATGTATAACCGTAAAAACTCAAATTGTTACGGCTATTCTTTATCCCTTGTTTCCATCTCCACCCCCTCAAGTCGGGGACTTTCAAGTTGGGGCAATTGTTCAACGCGATCACAGGCTTTTACAAAACTCAATACAGCGCCGTTTACTTTTGTCCGACTACTTACCAACGGATTTTGACCACACCCCTTACCTGCCGTTAGATTGATGGATGCGTCTATTGCTAGTAGTGTGTAAAGAAAAATTACTGCTCAGTGACACCGGGATTCTACTAATGCTAGATTGATGCAAGACTTTACAGTCTTTGATTAATCGCGATTTCTCCCTGTATCAGGACAGATAAAAACTGTGAAAACTGATAGGGGAGTGGATTGCTCATTATTTAATTTAATTTTTCCGGATAACTATAGACAATCAATCAAAACTTGTTATTAGCTAACTTTCTGAAAGGAAATAATTTTTGGTAGATGCTTTTGTTGAAGCATTGGAGGTAACTCTCTTACGAGAGTTCCTCTGTATTTATAGCGGCGAAGCGATCGCTAGTCAACTATCATCTCACGCAGAAATTATTTAGGCTCTTCGAGCGAACTAGAAGGAGTTATAGACAGTGCCAAAAACTAAAATGCGCGATATTGTAGTCATTCTGCCAGGAATTACAGGGAGCGTTCTCCAAAAGGATGGTAAGGATATCTGGGCAGTATCGGGACAGGCAGCATGGCAAGTGTTGAGGAGTTTTGGAGACTCCCTTTATCAGCTCAAGCTCGACAGGGATGATCCAGAAGCCGATGATGCACCCGATGGCATTAAGGCAGTTCGCTTGGTCGATGATGCTCATCTAGTTCCAGGACTTGTCAAGATTGATGGCTACACTGCAACTGCCCGAGTAATCACTGACAACTTCGAGGTTGTTCCTGGTAATATTCGTGAAAATAAGCCAGCAAATTTCTTCAAGTTTCCCTATGACTGGCGACGTGATAACCGTGCCAATGCCAAGGTACTCAAGAAATACCTCGACCAACGATTGAAGCAATGGCGAGAATTCACTGGCATTAAGGATGCAAAAGTAATTTTATTGGCACATAGTATGGGGGGGCTTGTTTCTCGTTATTACTTAGAGGTACTGGAGGGATGGCGAGATTGTAAAGCTTTATTCACCTTCGGCACCCCTTATCGTGGTTCAGTCAATGGGGTGAACTTTCTAGCGAACGGATACAAAAAGCAATTTCTTGATTTGGCGGAAGTGTTACGGTCACTTCCTTCTGTCTATCAACTGATGCCTATTTATAAGATGCTCAAGATTGGTGACAAATATCATCGGATTGCTGAAGCTCCTTTTGACTTACCCAACATAGTCAGAGAGAAAGCTAAGGATGCGCTGAAGTTTCATCGTGAAATTGAAGATGCTATAAATAGTCATTTGCAAGATGCAGAGTACCGAAAATCATACAAGACGATTCCTATGGTTGGCATTCAGCAAACAACATTGCAATCTGCCAGTTTTATCGATGGTCAGATTAAAGTTAGCTCAGACCTCCCAGAATGGATAGATCCCTTACTAAGCGACGGCGATGGAACCGTTCCATATTTGTCAGCAGTCCCACTTGAACTCTCGAACGATCTCAGGGAAACCTATTTTGCTGAGCGGCATGGGTCTATCCAGAATCACACCAGAGTTTTGCAGGAACTGCGTGATCGAATTAAGGGAATGCAAATTCAGTGGCAAAATATTCGTGGGCCAGAAACTACTCCAGAAGCAACAGGGCAATCTGCTATAAGTCTTAGTTTGGATGATCTCTATTTAGCAGATGAGCCTGTCGAAATACACGCTAAATTAATTAACTTTCAAAACTCTGGAGGAGTAAAAGCCCAAATCACACCTGTTTCTGGTTCAGGAGCAGCAACTACCTACACTTTCCATGAACAAGAGAAGGATTGGGTTCTGACTATTGGCGATTTGGAGCCAGGACTTTATCGTGTGAGTGTGCAGACTGAGAATGCTGGAGCTGGGATACCTAGTGCTGTTCATGATTTGTTTGAAGTAGTTGAGTAGCTTAAATCAGATGGAGAAGAATGTATATGGAATGGAAATGGTCAAAAGCAAATGAAAAAGATCTAGCAAGATTTGTTACTGAAGATTCAGTAAAGTTGCTAGACAAACTGCCTGTTGACGATCGCTTGAAGCTTTTACAAGAGTGGGATGGTCGTCGAGCTTTAGTTAAAGCAATCTATGAGACCCTAGTTAGTAGAGGTATTACATATGCTCTAGAGAAGTATCACCCGGAAGATGAGATTCAGCAAATACGGACACCGTCGGAGATTCTCTCTAATCCAGGTGAAGGAACTTGTCTCGATTTAGCAATTCTTTTTTGTGGGTTATGCTTTGGCTATGACTTGCTGCCATTGTTAGTTGTGATTGAAGGACATGCTTTGGCAGCAGTCTCGCTCAACGAGCAACGCAAGGGTTGGAACAGTTTTGCAAGAGAGAGAGGACTTTTCAATAAACCTGAACTTTTTCAAGGTGAAGAGTCTTTAGTAGAGCTGAAAAAGCTAATCGAGGACGATGCTTATATTGCAGTTGAGTGTACAGGTTTTGCACACACTCAGAGTTTTGGTAATTCGCAAGAACCGGAAGCAATTGGACGTAATTCTAGTGGGTTCTTATCCTTTGATAAGGCACTTAGTGCAGGAAAGAAACAACTCAGTAATCCCAACAGAGCATTCAAATTTGCAATTGATATCGCCACTGCTAAATATTTCTGGAAAATGGAGTCTTTGCAAATTCCGAATCTTAACGCTGCTGAAGTAAATCCCAAAGCTCTATTCAATGTAGATGTTGAAGAACAGCAAGGTGGTGAGATTACAGGAGTAAAAGCAGACAGAATTAAAAGCCGAAGAGATATTGAGTCAAATGTAAAACTTGGAAAGGGAAATCAGACAGTTATCAGAGGTGGAGATTTTGGTGAACTTTAGTTGAATAAAATCGTTATTTTTATCATTTATTTGTGTCAAGCAGCAGAATTGTAAACCTTGAAACCAGGGCGGATTTTGCGATCACATTCTACTAACTCAATCAGCTTTAACTTTTTGCCTTAGGAATGGACTATGCCAGTAGCTAGTAGCAGAGTAAGACTCGATTTCACAGACTACGTAAATGACCGCATCCAAAACTTCACAGGTCGGCAGTGGGTATTTGAGAAGATCCATGACTGGCTCTCTGACCCCAATAGCTCACGTTACTTTCTGCTGACTGGGGAACCGGGGAGTGGTAAGACTGCAATTGCTGGTCAAGTATACCAACGCAGAGTGAATCAACAAGCAATCTCTAAAAATTCGATTGCCAATTTTCCGAATGCTGCTCATTTCTGCTCTGCTTCCCGAAGTACCTGGGTTGACCCGAAGAATTTTTCCGAGTCAATTGCTTTACAACTATCTCAAATCTCTGAGTACGCTGAGGTATTGCTGAATATTGGGGAAAAAGAGGTCAATATTCGGGTTGAGCAAAACCTGGGCACAGTCAAGGACAGCACCGTTCAAGGGGTAGTCGTCAACAACCTCGATGTATCAGGTCTCAGGAGTGGTCAGGAAGCATTCAATCGAGTGTTGCTAGACCCACTGAACACTATCTACGGCAATGGTTTTGACAAGCCCATTACCATTCTGGTGGACAGTTTGGATGAGGCATTAACGTTTGAAGGAGAGAAAACCATTGTTGATTTGCTCTCAGCAGTACAAGACTTACCCCAACAGGTGCGTTTCTTGCTGACTTCTCGTCCCAAGATAGAAGCTTTAGAACCTCTGCAAGATCGTGCAGTGGTGTATTCCCTGACGATGGGTGAAGGATTAGAGCATAGCCAGGAGGATGTCAATCAGTATGTCTGGCAAGCCTTGAAGCAGCAACCGGGACTTGTAGCACAACTCGCACCCGATTTGCCTCAAGGCAGCTTTGTCACTACAGTTAGTGCGAAGAGTGATGGCAACTTCCTCTACGTTACCTATCTGCTGAAAATGCTCGCCCAAGGGCACTTAGAAATAACTAAGACCACGTTGGAGCAGTTGCCAAACGGTTTAGATGGTATCTATCGGGAATTTCTGTATCGTCTGGTTGGCAAAGACAAGAAAACTTGGCGGAGGCAATATGCTCCTATCTTGGGAACATTAGCGATCGCTCAAGAGGCGTTGACAAGAGAACAATTGGCTAGATTTACAGAGATGAGCAAGTCTGAAGTTGCAGGAGTGCTGGAAGAACTCCAACAGTTTTTAGACGTAGATGAATCCTTGCCTGCAAGCCAACGTACCTACGCCATCTATCACAGTTCTTTGGCAAACTTTTTGCAGGATGAAGATCGAGCGGAGAGCTACTGGTGTGATGCACAAGAACAGCATCAAAGGATAGTAGATTACTACCGAGCAGGAGTAAAATCATGGTTAGACATAGATTGGACAAGCATTCAAGATGACTATGCTTTTTGTTACCTCCCATATCACCTGAGACAAGCCGGACAGCATCAAGATCTATGTAATTTATTAACTAGTTCTGCAAATTGGATGCACGCTAAGTTCATTCATTATGGCAGTGATGAAGGATATGCCACTGATTTAGAACTCGCCTTGAATGCTTTCAATAACCCAAGACTACCTGAACAAGTAAAACAACTAGTCCAGTTTCACACAGCACGGCAGGTTATTTATCACCGAGCAAGTCGCTATAACGATACAGATCTAAAGACTCTTGTCTGGTTAGGTGGTGAAGCGAAAGCTATACAACATGCTCGCCTACGTCCCAATCCTGCACAAAGGTTTGAGAGTTTTTGGGTAATCTACAACACACAACAAGCTAAAGGTCAGCCTCCCAATTCTACGCTACTGAGGGAGATGTGGGAACAAGCTCAATCGATTGTATTTCAACAGAGTCGGGTAGAAGCATTGGTTAAAATAGGTACTGCTTTAGCTCGAATAGGACATCGGACGGAATTCACTGCAATAATGACTGAAACTACACAGGCTCTAAAACTAGAGGCTAACCAGCTCGAAGCTGCCATCAAATCTATCTACATTGCGAAGGGGCGTGGATATGAACAGTTGAAAGCATTATTGGAATTCGCTACTATTTTGGTTAAGCTCAGACTGTTTAATGAAGCTGAGAAAGTTATTCAGACTATCACAGCTCATCATGAGCGAGCAAATGCATTCAGTTGGTTAGCCATCGCTCTAGCTCAAGCAGGACAGTTCGCTAAAGCTGAGCAGATGGCACAATCTATTGAACGGGATCGGGAACGAACACAAGTATTAAAGCATTTAACTATTTCCCTAGCTCAAGCAGGGCAGTTCGCTAAAGCTGAGCAGATTGCCAGAACGATTCAAGAAGACCAAACTAAAGCAGAAGCATTCAGCCAATTAGTCATCACCCTAGCTCAAGCAGGGCAGTTCGCTAAAGCTGAGCAGATTGCCAAAACGATCCAGGAAGACCAAACTAAAGCAAAAGCATTCAGTCAGTTAGCCATTGCTCTAGCTCAAGCAGGAAAGTTCGCTAAAGCTAAGAAACTTATCCAAAAGATTCATTCCACTGAAACTAAAGTTGAAGCCTTAAGTCAACTAGCAATTGCCTTAATCAAAAAAGAACAAATATCAGCAGCAGTAAAAGCCTTTACCGAAGCAAGAGAAATTGCTCAAACCATTGAAGACTACAGGACGAAAATTGAGGCATTGATTAAATTAGCAACTGCTATAGCTCATGTGGAGCAGAAGCCTGAAGCAGTAGAAGTCTTTGCTGAAGCAAGAGACACTGCTCAAATTATTGAAGACTTTAAAGAACGAGATAAAGTACTATGTCAACTGGCTATCGCCTTGGTTGAAGTACAATATTTCACCGAAGCTGAGCAAGTAGCTCAAACTGTTGAAGATTATCGACACAGAGCAGAGACATTAAGGCAATTAGCAGTTGCTCTAGTTCAAGCAGGAAAGCAAACTAATGCTTTGACAACCTTTACTGAAGCAGGAGAAATAGATCAAGCTATTGAGATTTGTGCAAGTCAAACTAAAGCATTGAGACAGTTAGCGCTTGCCTTAGCTCAGGCTGGACAATTCAGCCAAGCTGAACAAGTAGCTCAGGCAATTCAAGGTAGTGAGAGTCGGGCACTGGCATTCAAGGATTTGGCAGTTACTCTGATTCAACTGGGACATCAGGCTGAAGCCATGACCTTCTTCAAAAAAGCAGAAGAAGTTGCCCATACGATCAGCAAACCTGACTCAATTTTAAGTAAAATTGCGCTTGCTCTGGCTTATGCAGGACAATTCACCGAAGCTGAGCAAGTAGCTTTAGCCATCAAGAACCCTACAAATCGTGCACTAGCATTAAATGATTTAGCAATTGCTCTGAACCAGGCAGGACAACAACTCGAAGCTGTAGTACTTTTCTTAAAAGCTGGAGAGATTGCTCGAAATAGTAAATCTAATGCTGCCCTGAGAGAATTAGCCAGCAGTCTCGCTGAGGTAGGGCAATTCATTGAAGCTGAACAAGCAGCTCTAGCTATTAGTTTTCTTGAAAGTCGCTCTGAAGCATTGAGGGAATTAGTCATTGCCCTAGTTCAATCAGAACAATTCACTGAAGCCGAACGAATGGCTCGATCTATTGAATCTATTAATAGTCGAAGATGGGCACTGAAGGAGCTGATAAATGGGTTAGTTCACGCGGGGCAGTTTACTCAAGCTAAACAACTAGCTCACTCTATTGAACTTGGTAGAAGTCGAGCGTTAGCCCTGAAATGGCTTGCTAGTGCTTTAGCTAAAGCAGGACAATTTATAGATGCTGAGCAAATCGCTCAATCTATTGATGATAGTAAGATTCAATCTGAGACAGTTACAGATTTAATTCAGCTTAGACAGGCAGTTAAAGTTGAAGGAGACTTAACTGAAAGTAGCAACGTTGCTCAGAACATTAAGTTGGAAGTAAAACAATCAAATGTGCTGAAGCATTCACCTGTTACGGCAACTCAAGTCATCAATTTTGAAGAAGCTCTTGTAGCTGTTGGCTTGCTAGAGTTGAACGAATTTTTGTCTGTCTTATCAGAATGGGCACCGACTTTTGAAAAACTTGAATTAAAGCTGTCAGTAACAGTTTTATCGGAGGCAGTGCGGATTGCAGGATGGGTGCATCCAGATTGGCGAAAGATATCAGGGCTTTTGAATACCCAAGCTGGTTGAAGAGCTTTACTGGTCATATAGTAATCCTAGATGATTTTGGAGAAAGAATCGGCGTCAATCCCTGGCGCTGTCTAGAGTGCTTCTCTATTCTCATTTAGGATTGCTATAGACCGCGACTGCTCAAACAAGGGCGAAACGTTCTGCTCAAGACAATGAACTCGCCCTACAACTTCCACAACCTTCCCCAAACCAAAGGCATAAAAACCCAACTCCAAAAGAACATCCGCGCTGTCAAACTCCTCCAACAACTCCAACGAGAAAACCGAAAACCCACCGAAGACGAACGCCACCAACTCGCCACCTTCGTCGGATGGGGAACCGTCGCTAGTGCTATCAACCGGGATACCCTGGAACTGCTACCCGATAATGACCTCAATACCGACAACGCCTTCCAAACGCCTCAAAACATTATAGAAGCCATCTGGAGTGTTCTTGAAAACCTGGGCTTCAAATCAGGACGCATCCTGGAACCCGCCAGTAACATTGGTTCATTCCCAGGACTTCAACCCTCAGACTATCGCCACCAATCTGAGTGGGTCCTCATTGAAATCGACCCTATTGCCAGCGCGATCGCTCGTCACCTCCACCCCGATGCTATAGTATATGGCAGTAGCACCAGCACCAAAATCGGCTTTCAACACGTCGAACTCCCTGCCAACAGCTTCGACCTGATTATCTCCAACTTTCCCTTCGGAACTACCGCCCCCTTTGACCCCAAATACAACCCAGTTGTCAGCAACCTGCACAACTACTTCTGGGCAAAAAGCTGGGACGCATTGCGAAACGGTGGCATTATTGCCGCGATAACCTCCACCGGAACCCTGGACTCAACCCCAGAATTCTGCCACTATTTAGCATCCCTTGGAGCAAAATTAATCGGAGCCGTGCGCTTACCCAACAATGCCTTCAAAAGCGCCAACACCTCAGTCACCGCTGACCTGATTATCCTGCAAAAGAGTGACCCCCCTCAAGAAAGTACCCAATGGGGAGAAACCGTTGATAGTCCCCTTACCAACTCTACAGGGAAGCCAATCCCCATCAACCGCTACTTCCAAGACCATCCCGAAAGGGTACTGGGAACCCTGACCCATTGTAAACTCTATGGTAGCGATCGCGTCGCCGTCGCCCCCGACTCTCGCCCCCTCAAATCAGCCATCATTGATGCCTTCCGTTCCTGTCCAAGCACCTATCAACCCGCACCAGCATCCACCCAAACCCTACAATCACTACTCCCACCCCTGGAGTGCATAGGAGAAGACCCCTATCGCTACCTCTTTGTTGAAGGAAACGTCCACCAATACATCCCCAACCAAGGCTTAGTCAGAGTAACCCAACACGAACATCATATTGCCGACGCACTCCGACTTAAACATACCCTAGACCGCCTCATTCAAGCTGAAATCAACAATAGCCCAGACATGGAAACCCTGAGGCAACAGCTCAACCTGCACCATGATGAATTTATCATTAAATACGGACGCCTGCTCAATCGAAAAGACCATCCCAACACCCTCGAAGTCATCGCCGACGACTCGGAACTCGTGGCAATGTGTTATGCCCTTGAAGCAGAAATCCCGGTCACGGTAAACTCTAACACCGGGAAAATTGAAGCCGTCCGCTACAAAAACGCCGACATCTTCCACGAACGGGTTTCTGGCTGCTTACGCAAACAACAGCGTCAACTCTCTTCTCCACTAGATGCCGTCTGGGAATGTCTGGAACGCAAAGGTTATCTAGACATCCAATACATTAGCATCTTGGTCAACCAAACCCCAGCAGAAACAATTACCGCCCTGAAAAACGTTTCCACCCCCCAAGGGAAACAATCCCTCATCTTCTACAACCCATCCACGAACCAATGGGTACTACGGGATGCTTACCTATCCGGAAACACCCGCACCAAGCTACAAACCCTTCGTACCCTGAAACATACCGACCCAGACACCTACCAACAATTCCAACTCCACGATAACGAAGCGGAACTCACCCGCCAAGACGCCAACGGACAGTACCTTCACCTTTCTCCCTACCTCCTCCCCCCAGCTTCAACGGAAATCCGAGCCGAAATCGCCCACCGTCTCAAGGTTCAATCCGATATCGACAGCCACTTGGATGCTAATGTATCGATTGACACGGGATTAGGAGCGTCCTGGATTGAACCCCAAGCCATCCAAGAATTCATTGCTCACCTTTTAAACATTCACCCCACTGAGATACAATGCCATCACATTCCCCCATTAGCGCTGTGGTCACTGCGCGGGTCTTCCACCTGCCTGGAAGCCGCCACCGCCTCAGAATGGGCTTCAATGGGGTGTCACGGTGAGGGACGTCGCAGTGTTCTGTGGCTAATCGAACAATCCCTCAACAAACGACTGATTAACGTTCAAGTCAAAGACTCAACTAAACAGATTGACCCAGAAAAATCACGCCAAGCCACTGACGCCGCGATTGCCGCTGCCCAACGCCTGGAAACCTATTTTACCACCTGGCTCTGGAGCGACTTAGAACGAGCTTATCATCTCACGGTTAAATATAACCAACTCTACCCACTCCCTAAAAAGCGCCATTGGGATGGCTCCTACTTAAGTCTGCCCGATAGCAACAGCTCTATCACACTCAAACCCCATCAAAACGCCGCTATTGCACGAGCCATTCAATCCAAACGCCTCTTTTGTCTCCACGAATGCGGCACTGGTAAGACGTTTACGATGTGCGCCGCCGCTTATGAAGCCCAGCGATTAGGATTAGCGTCCAAACCCATTCTCGTCGTTCAAAATTCCACCCTCTCTCAAGTGGTTTCGGCGTTCAAAACTCTCTATCCTAACGCCAAATTACTCATCGCTGATGAGTTCAACTGGCAGGAAAAGAACAAGCTAATTGCAAAAATCCAAACGGGACGCTATCACGCTATCATCCTCACCCACTCCCAATTCTTTGCCATTCCCATCAGTGCCACTACAAAAATTAACTACATCCGGGAACAGCTAGATATCTTACAGCGCTACATCGCTGATGTCAAAAATGAAGACCCTTCACTCTATCTCGAACTCCAGCGACAAACTGACTCTTTAACCGAACAACTGGAGGAACTAGAACTCTTCGACCAGCTTCGCTCCCAGGAATCAAACGTGTTGGCATGGCAGCAGCGTGTTAAAAGTCTAATGGAGAAAGGAATTCTTTCAATTAGCCAAAATGGAACGCTTAATTATATCAAAAAGCGTCAATCTTCAACTCAAAAAACCCTCGATAAAAAGCGCGATTCCCTAGAGCGCTCCGTTGAAAAAGCCACCCATTACTACTCACGTAACATTATTAACATTAACTGGGAAGACTTAGGCTGCGATTGGATCTGGCTTGATGAAATCCATTGCGCCAAAAATATCCAATTTGCCAGCAAAGCTGCCCGCAGTATTGCTGGTATTACCAACACCGACACCCAAAGAAGTCTCAATACACTCCTCAAATACAATACCCTGTTTGAACAGGGTGGATTCATTGGCGGTGGTACAGGAAGCTGGCCCTCCAATAGCATCAGCGAAATGTATAATCTGATGCGCCTATTCGCTCCCGATAGTTTACACGATACCGATTGCTCTCATTTCGATGCTTGGATCAGTCAATATGGTTTAGTGACAACAGCGCTAGAATTCACCAGTACCGGAGGAATTAAACCCAAAACCCGAATTACTGGGTTCAAGAACCTCTGGGAAATGATGAGCGACATCAGCCGCTTTACCAGCTTTGCTACAGCAGAAACAGCGGGAATCATTCGTCCTGAACTGCGCCGCTATACTATTACAATACCGATGAATTCGACTCAAGTGGCACTCACAGAAAGGATTAAACATTGGTTCCAACTCTGGTTGAACAAAACTCCAGTCTCTTATATCAGAGACGGCAAGGTGATCGAACATAATCCCTTGACCCTAACCAGTTTGGGAAGTTTAGGATCAATTGACCTCCGACTGGTTGAACCCGACGCTCCCGCCGCAACTGATACCAAACTCAACCGATTGATTCATAATGTCTGGTGGATTTGGAGAACAACGACTTCGGTGAAGGGAACTCAGATTATATTTTGCGACGCTGGCGTTCCCAAAGGTAAGGGAATTTTTGATTGTTTTAACCTGATTCGTGACCATTTAGTTGCCCTAGGAATTCCTCAAAGAGAAGTGGCAATTATTCATAAATACAAGAGTGCTTCCCAGCGCTTTGATTTGTTCCAACAGGTGAATACTGGAGCCGTTAGAGTCGTTATGGTGACTACAGAAATGGGGGGGACAGGTGCAGATATGCCCGTCCGTTGCATCGCCATGCACCATGCTGATACACCTTGGACTCCTGCCAGTTTAATCCAGCGTCGCAGCCGGGGACATCGACAAGGTAACCTTTGGCCCATCTGCTATGAATTCTTTTACGGCACCTCGGGTACAGGCAACTCCCCAGGCTTTGATGCATTTAAGCTGAACCGCGTTCGGATTAAGGCAGAAATGGCATACCAATTCCTTTCTGGTGAAATGCTTACTCGTCACTGTGAGGATATTGGCGATGATGCGGCTCACTACCTATTGGCATCTGCTCTTCTATCAGGTAATGGTAAGGCGTTGGAACATGCTAAAGTTTGCGATCGCATCCGCCATTTGGAAGCCGACTTATCCAGCTTGCACACTAAGTTAGCCAATGATTTGTTAACTCTGAAGTCCCTTCCCGATGAAGTGGAACGGTTGAACGCTCTTATCCAAGCGGCTACTGTTGACCAAAACATAGCCCAAAACAGCTTGCAGACAACCTACACGATTAAAAACCAAAAGTATTCTGCCCAAGAAGCGGGGGCGGTGCTGATGCAAGCTATCTACGATATCATCTACACTCAACCCTACCAACCCCAGGACATTGGCACAATCGGCTCTTTTTCCCTCTGCGCCCACGCCAAAGGCAATGAAGTGATTGTACAGCTTGGCGGTTCCACTGATCAAGGCTACCGAGCCTACTATGACTTGGTAGAGAAATGGAATACAGGCAAAGGGTTACTTACGGCTACTCAAAAAACCTTAAAGGCGATCGCCCAGGGAGACTACCTTCAACAGATTGTTGCCCAGTTCAAGAAGCTTCAAAACGGGCAACAGGAACTCCCCCAGCGAGTTAGAAACCTCACCGAGTTAGTCGAAGACATCCAACACCAACTCGCACCCCTCAAAACCCAACAAGCAACCCTCAAAACCGAATTGCTTTCCCACCAACACGATGGCACACAAGCTCAACTACCAACTACGCGAACCATCAACCCACCAACCCGCGCCCCCTATCATGGAGCCAACTCTAAGGTGGTTGAGTATATTCGCACTCTAGAAGAACCTAGCACTACTGATACTAACTCTCAGGAAGTAACTTGGATTGATGCCATCAGCGAAGCTGTTCCAATAGTACAACTCAAACTGCAACAACTCCAACCGAAATTGAACTCCACCCCCAGTCCAAACCCCATCAATTTCCAAGCACTTATCCCACTCCAACCCCTTCAACCAACAGAGTGCAACCAACTCCCCTTATTTTGAGCGGCTATAACCCAGCGAAAAAAGGTGAAACCGTTTAAGTCTCGTCAGTGATAACGGGGTAGTTAATTACGCTTTAAAACCGCATCAGTTTAGCGCGACTGCGCTTGTGAAGGTGAGAAATCATCAAAATTCATCATGCTGAAAATACTAGCTCAACTCAACCCTATGCAAATCCTAGCCATTGCCGAATACTTCAAAAACATCAAGACCATTCCTTCCCCCTTAGAAGAGTGGAAAAAATGTCACTGGCTTGGAGCAACTAATGGTTCAAAAGGCTACCGCGACTGGTAGAAATACGTATCGTTCTTATCTCCCTTATCGACTCCTATCAGCCGTCACTGGATAAGCTGTCATGCATTTAAATTGGGTATTAGTAGCGAGCAAGATGCTCGCAATACAATGCTTTCGCCATTATTGACATTAAGGTTTAAATGCCGAACAGCTTATCAACAGGCTTCATCGGTTTCCCCAGACTAAACTAACCTTAATTGACTAGAAAAAGAAACAACATCCGATGAAGTCCTCTCAACATCCACAAACCGATAGCCGAGCAATTCCACCGTTTCTACAAACGGGGAGCTATATTCGGGAAAAATATGATTCAACCGTTTACGCAGCCTGGACACTGCAGCATCTACAGTTCGGATCGCCACATCAGTCTCTTGTCCCCAAACCGCTGTCAAAATTTTGTCCCGACTTTGAACTAAGCCAGCATTCCGCGCTAGAAAGACAAACAGCCCGCGCTCACTCGTCGAAAACTCATAAGTGACTTCCACCTGCTGCGCCGACTTCTTCCGCAGAAAAATCCGGACATCCGACAGATTTATTCCGTCAAAACAGAAGTCGAAATGGGCGGTAGAAAACGACAAATCATGTTTTTTCAATCGCTCATGGCGACGAAACAGAGCGCGAATCTGAACCAATAGCTCATCGGGGTCAAAGGGTTTGGTCATGTACAGATCAGCTCCCGTTGATAAACTAGCAATCTTATCAACTTTCCCGGTTTTAACGGTTAAACAGAGAATATACGGCTCTTTCTCAAGGGAAGCACAACGAATTTTACAACAAACCTCTAAACCGCTCATTCCTGGAAGATTTAAATCCAAAATGACTAAATCGGGATAAGAGTTATGCACGGCTTCCAGTCCAGTTATTCCATCATGGGCTACCTGACAAGCATAACCATCTTGGGTCAGAAGAAAATCAAGTAACTCGCTGGTGCAACAGTCATCTTCAATAATCAAGATCTTTTTCATAAACTCATGAAAAATCCGAAAGGAAGTTAAACAAGGTCGCTAAACCCCCAGGAGCAGCCGAAATCCTGAAACCTGACAGGGGGTAAAAAGATAAAATACCACGAAAAACATCGTGCTGACACTGTACGACTCGCGAAAGTCATCTGAGCTGACTATTTTGCCCACTCATCACACGGCGGCTAAAAGGACTGTCGTTGACCTCAATATCCCCCTGAAATGCCGCGTCAGGAACAAGCGGTGAAGTCAACACCCAAATGTTCCTGTATCCGGAATTGACTTAAACAGGAGCTATATTCATGATTAAATCTATTAGTTATCAAGAGGGCTATCAGCAAGCCTTACATGATTTTGGCATATCAGACTTACTGGGGAAATTAAGCACTTTTTTGGAAAAAATTAACGAGACTCAGTGGCAACAAATTCAGGAAGATGAACCGGATTCAATCGCCGCTTTGTTGATTGGACAGTTAACCTCTAGTCTCCAAGATAGCGTAATCTCCGCCTATCTGAATGCAATTCGGCAAGGAGATAGTCGGGGAATTTCTGATTTACCTTTAGTTGACAGAACCTTTCGGATAGCAAGCCCGAATCTCACCAATTTTAATATCCCCCAGTTTGAATACGGTGAGTCTCTTCGCTGGAAGCCATTGGAAGGGTTAGCGGAAACAGACTTTGGTGTGGTCATTGGTCGTTTTATAAAGCCCGCACCTCACCAGGGTTTTCAGTGGAATTGGAAATATCTAATTCTCCTGGATAAAGACTCAATTAGTTCAGCCATCGTTACTGCTGATACGGCTTGGGAAGAAGATCTAGAGCGTCGCTTGGTGTAACCCCAGTTCGCGTATCTTCTGCTTTTTGACTTTTGACCTTTTGACGTATTATGACCCGAAACCGTCCTTTAACTCAACGAGAGCGAGATCTGATTCAACTCTACAGCAATTGCCAACTCGGAATGACACCTCAGCGGTTTTATGCCAAATGGCCCGTGACTCAAGAGATACTCGCTGCTATATGCGATCGCTCAATTTCTACTGTTCAGTGTTGGTTTAGTCGAGGTCGCAGCTATCGCCGTCCTCAACCTGCTGATTTGCGCCATCTTGCCCTAATGGATTTCGTCTTGGAGCATTTTGAGGAGATTCCCACCGAACTGATCAATTTACTCTGTTTTCCCAATCAGGAGCCATGAAAGGCTTTATGCACAAATTGAAGGAAATTTCCACCTCGATCCAAGGTGTTTTTTTATTGCCATTCTTAATACGTTGAAAAAAGACCATCAACCAGAAGCAACGGAGTTCGTTGCTTGTGTGTGAACGCCTGAGTCGAGTTCAAAGATGCCTATGAAACATTGAGTGTGTGATTTAAATATCTAATCTATAGGATCACCAGCATCGGGCGATCGCGTTTATGGGATTTCAGGAATAGTGCTAGCGATCGCCTTGGGGATCACGAACAGTAACCCACTTACTCATTTACTTTTTTTACTGACTATGAAGCATCGAGACTGGCTTCGCCTTCGGGAGGAAGGCGAGAACCTTTGTGCTGTTCTCCGGCAGCAAGGCTATCAATGCCTTAAACAAAACCGCCGCCTATCTTGGCAAGTCATCAAAGAAGGCAAACCTTACATTTTGACTTGGTTACCGGCACCCGTGGAAGATTGGACTATCCTTCCTAATGATACTAGCCCAGCATGGCAACGGCTGGTATCGATTGTGCAAAATGGTTTGACATTGAGGAAGGGAGAAACAACATCCCAACGAACTCAACCTCTACTAAACTTGACTCGTCCTTGGGCAATTGTTCGACTCCTACCCAATTGTCAAAGGTGTACCATAGCTCGGTTCTTTAATCGTCAAGATGCCCAGGATCACGTCAGAGCTTTGAATCGGTTTATCCCCAATTCTTGTTTTGAAGTTGTCTTCGAGGCTCCGGAGATTGAGGAGAGGGATGAACCGGATGAAGCATGATAGCTGATCGCTGGCTCTGAACTGGGGACTACCTTTTGAGGTAGGAATACATTTTGCAACTGGCTAGATGACGTAAAATCTAGCCTATTGTATATTTATGTAAAAAATTACCCGATTAGTCAACCGATAGACTATGATGCGGAAAATTAATTAACAGAGGGTTCGTCAATGCGCGATCGCCCTAATCAATCAGCTCCAGATGGAGAATCCGAAGCCGAAAACAATTATTTCTCTCCACCGACCCCTGTATCCTTACCCAAGGGTGGAGGCGCAATCCAAGGAATGGGGGAAAAGTTTACAGCTAACCCCGTGACGGGAACGGGTTCTACGAGTGTCCCTATTGCTACCAGCCCGGGTCGGTCTGGATTTAGTCCCCAACTTGTCCTCTCCTATGATTCCGGCGCGAGTAATGGTGTTTTCGGTTTCGGCTGGAATTTATCTATTCCCTCAATTACGCGCAAAACCGATAAGGGCTTACCTCGCTACCAGGATGCAGAAGAATCCGATGTGTTTATTTTATCGGGCGCTGAAGACCTCGTTCCAGTTTTGAATGGGGTGGGTGCGATCGCGGATATAGTACGCGATGGATACTCGATTCGCCCATACCGTCCTCGCGTAGAAGGCTTGTTTGCCCAGATTGAACGCTGGACGTCGCTGGAGTCGGGGGAAACTCACTGGCGCTCCGTTTCTAAGGATAATATTACCACTCTCTACGGCACAACCCCTGACAGCCGCATCGCTGATCCAGCGGACCCAAGGCGCATCTTTAGCTGGCTGATTGGCGAAAGCTACGATGACAAAGGGAATGCTATCCGCTATGGCTACAAACCGGAAGACTCCCAGGGAATTGACACCTCTCAAGCCCATGAACGCAACCGCACGGCAGAAAGCCGAGGGGTCAACCGTTACCTGAAATGCATTCAATATGGGAATCTTACGCCTCGACAACCGGATGAGGATTTGAGTTTACGCCGCGATTGGCTGTTTGAAGTGGTCTTTGATTACGGAGACCATGATCCGGTAACTCCGACTCCTGATGACTCCGGAGTTTGGTCGGTGCGGCATGATCCATTTTCCTCCTATCGGGCGGGTTTTGAACGTCGTACCTACCGCCGTTGTCAACGAGTGCTGGTGTTCCACCATTTCCCGGATGAAGCGGAGGTGGGGGACAATTGCTGGGTGCGATCAACGGATTTTACCTATTCTGATGAGGAAAATCCCACGGATACGAGTAATCTGATCTATTCATTCCTCGTTTCAGTCACGCAAACAGGCTACAAGCGGAATCCTGAAGGCGGCTATCGGTCAAAATCCTTGCCACCCCTAGAGTTTACTTACAGTAAACCTCAGATCGATGAAACCGTGCGGGAGGTCGATCCGGTGAGTCTGGAGAATTTGCCGATTGGACTGAATGGGACGGGATATCAGTGGGTGGATCTAGATGGGGAAGGCGTATCGGGGATTTTGACTGAGCAAGGAGAGGGTTGGTTTTATAAGCGTAACTTGAGTCCGATTAATTCAGTTCAGGACAATGGCGGCGATCGCGTGGAGGCTCGTTTTGCGGCGGTTGAACGGGTGAGGAGTAAGCCAGCTGCGGGTTTAGCCAGTGGGTCTCAGTTCCTGGATCTGGCAGGTGATGGACAACTGGATTTAGTCGCCTTCGACAGTGCAACGCCGGGATTTTATCAGCGGACTCCGGCGGAAGATTGGCAAGCTTTTATTCCCTTCAAATCTTTGCCTGTACTGGATTGGAACAATCCTAACCTGAAGTTTATTGACCTGAATGGGGATGGACATAGCGATATTCTGATTACAGAAGAGGAGTGTTGGATTTGGCATCCGTCTCTGGCAGAAGCAGGGTTTGGTACCGCTGAGCGATCGCGTCAGCCTTGGGATGAGGAACAAGGACCCCGTGTGGTATTTGCCGATAGCACTCAGTCTATCTATTTGGCGGATATGTCTGGGGATGGATTGACTGATATTGTCCGAATTCGCAATGGTGAGGTCTGTTACTGGTCTAATCTGGGATACGGGCGGTTTGGGGCGAAGGTGACGATGGATAATGCCCCTTGGTTTGATGCGCCGGATATTTTTAATCAGCGTCGGATCGTGTTGGGAGATATTGATGGTTCGGGGACGACGGATATTTTGTATCTGAGTGCAGCCGGGGTGCAGGTTTATTTCAATCAGTCAGGTAATAGTTGGTCGGCAGAGCGGGTTTTGACCAGCTTTCCGATGATGGATAGTGTGGCATCAGTTACGGCAATTGACCTGTTAGGAAATAGTACGGCTTGTTTGGTCTGGTCTTCTCCTTTACCAGGAAATATGGGGCGGGTCATGCGCTACATTGATTTGATGGGGGGGCAAAAGCCTCATTTGTTGATTAAAACCGTGAACAATTTGGGGGCGGAAACTATTGTCCAGTATGCGCCTTCGACTAAGTTTTATCTGCAAGATAAGTTGGCAGGGAAACCCTGGATTACTAAGTTACCGTTTCCGGTTCAGGTGGTAGAAAAGGTTACAGTTTTTGATCAATGGCGACAGACTCGTTTTACCTCTACCTATAGTTATCATCATGGGTATTTTGATGGCGAAGAACGAGAATTTCGGGGCTTTGGGCGGGTGGAACAAACCGATGTGGAAGATTTTGGTACGTTTACAGCGGGAAATACGGCGAGTCCCTACGTCAGCGATGACCAGAGGCTGTATCAACCGCCCGTTAAAACGATTACCTGGTTTCATACCGGGGCATTCTTAGAACGGGAACGCATCCTCTCTCAGTTTGCAGATGAGTATTTCCCGCGCTGGTTTGAGGCACTTAATCCGGATGAAACCAATGTTCTGGGGGATTTTCAGGAGCACAGCTTACCGGAACCTGACCTGAGTGGCGCAGGATTGAGTACTCAGGAGTGGCGGGAAGCATTGAGAGCTTGTAAGGGCATGATGCTGCGCCAGGAGGTGTATGAGTTAGATGTAGACGCTCTCGAAGCTGGGGAAGAACGCCGGGTTAAGCTATTTTCGACTGCGTTTCACAACTGCCATATTCGGCGACTTCAGGCTCAGGGTGATAATCGCCATGCTGTTTTTTGGGTGACTGAAAGTGAGGCGATTACCTATCACTACGAACTGGATTTACAAGCGGGTTCTCTCCAGCCTGACCCCCGTATTGCTCACACGCTGAATTTACGAATTGATGATTATGGGAATGTGCTCGAATCGGTAGCTGTGGCTTATCCTCGCCGGGGACAGGAGGAGGATGAAACTCTGCCAGAGGGGGCAGAAGCACTGATTAACCAGGTTCAGCAGGAACGCCATCTGGTTTATACGGAAAATCACTTGACTAATGATGTTATTACTGATAACCACTATCGCCTGCGCCTACCCTGCGAGGTTAAAACCTATGAACTGACCGGAATTGAACCCGCCGCCGGATTTTACTATACTCTGGCAGAACTGCGGCAGGTTGATATTGCCAATGGGGTTTCAGACATTCCCTACCATGTGACACCGAATCGCACAACTCCCCAGAAGCGATTAGTGGAGTGGGTGCGGATGCTGTATTTCAGTGATGATTTGCAAACCGTTTTACCCTGGGGAGAACTGAGTTACTTGGGTTTACCCTATGAAAATTATACGTTGGCGCTGACGGATGAATTACTGGATGCGGTCTTTGAGTCAGAACACCTGACACCGGAAGTACGGGACAATTTGGATAATCCTGATTTGAGTGGCTATCTGAGTGGAGTAACTTTGGCAGAACGGTTTCCAAATCTGGATACCGAGGGGCAGTATTGGATACGTTCTGGTATTGCTGGGTTTGCCCCTGATGCGGCTGCTCATTTCTACTTACCGGAACGTTACACCAGTCCTTTTGGGAAAACTACGACACTGGTTTACGATTCACGGGATCTCTACGTCGAGTCTAGCACTGACCCGATTGGTAATCAGACTCAAGTGACTCAGTTTGACTTTCGGGTACTGGCTCCCTCGGAACTACAAGACATTAACGGCAATCTCTCACGAATGTACTTTGATGGGTTAGGTTTGCCAACGGCAATGGCGGTTATGGGGAAAGGCGAGGAAGGAGATAGTCTGAGTTCGTTTAATGATACGTTGGCGAATCCTACTTCCACAGCACTTAATGACTTTTTTGTCAAGAATACTTATGACGAAAGTCAAGCCCGAACCTGGTTGGAGAGGGGGACAGCCCGATATATCTATTATTTTGGGGAACAAGACCATGAGGATGGTACAAGGACGTGGGGGGAGCATCCAGCTTGTGCCTGTAGTATTATGCGCGAACGCTATGGAGATGAAAACAGTCCGCTGCAGGTGGCGTTTGAGTATTCTGATGGGATGGGAACGGTGTTGGTGCAGAAAGTGCAGGCGGAACCTGAAACTGAGGGGAGTCCGTTACGCTGGATTGCTACGGGGAAAACCATTCTCAATAATAAGGGGAATCCGGTTAAACAGTATGAACCCTATTTCAGTTACAACGAATTGGGAGAACCGGATCATCGGTTTGCAGAACCCCAGGAAGTGGGGGTGACACCGATTCTTTACTATGATGCGGTGGGACGGCAAGTTCGCACGGAGATGCCCGATGGAACCTACAGTCGGGTGGAGTTTTCTCCCTGGTTCATGGCAACTTATGATGGGAATGACACAGTACTGGAACCCGATAATGCCTGGTATACTCGCTATTCTAGTGGTACAACCGCCGAACAACGGGCGGCTCGGCTGGCTGAGGTTCATGCTAATACACCAGCGGTGACGCATCTGGATAGTTTGGGGCGAGAGGTGGTGGCAATTGCCCACAATAAGTGGCAGCAAGAGGATGTTATTACTGAAGAAAAATATCTCACCTACACCAAACTCGACATAGAAGGCAAACCCCTGTGGATTCAGGATGCGCGAGGGAATCGGGTGATGGAGTATATCAATTCCCCAGGTGCAGAAACGGAGTTTGTTCCCTGCTATGACATTGCCGGAAATCTACTCTTTCAGCACAGTATGGATGGGGGGGATAGGTGGATGCTGATGGACAGTACCGGACAGCCGTTTTATGCCTGGGATGAGAATGAACGGGTCAGAGAAGGGGGGTCTACGGTGTTGGAACGTCGCCGTTTTCATACCCTGTATGATGCCCTGCGTCGTCCTGTAGAACAGCAGTTACAAATTGATGGTGACTCTTCTCAGGTAATTGAACGGTTTATCTATGGGGAAGGACAACCGGAGGAGTTGAATCGTAATCTGCGGGGACAGGTTTACCAGCATTATGATTCTAGTGGGTTGGTTACGAGTCAGCGGTTTGATTTTAAAGGGAATGTACTGGAGGTTACGCGCCAACTGGTTAGGGATTATAAGGCGCTGGTGATTGATTGGACTGAGGGGTCTTCCACGAATAGTTTGGAATCTCAGGTGTTTACGATTAGAACAGAATATGATGCCCTGAACCGTCCTGTGTTGTTAACCAGTCCCGACCAGAGTGTGACTCGTCCGGTGTACAATGAGGCGAATCTACTGGAGCAACTGTATGTGCGGGTACGGGGGGCGGCAGCCGAAACGGTTTTTGTGCAGAATATTGACTATGATGCCAAGGGTCAGCGGATATTAATTGAGTATGGGAATGGGGTACGGACAACTTATGCTTATGACCCGGACACTTTTCGGTTAGTGCGGTTGTTGACGACTCGTATATCAGATAATGCTCGTCTCCAGGATTTGCGCTATATCTATGACCCGGTGGGAAATATTACTGAGATTCGGGATGAGGCTCAACAGACGATTTTCTTCAATAATGATGTGGTGTTACCGCATACGCGCTATGAGTATGATGCCCTCTCTCGTCTCATACGGGCGGAGGGACGGGAACACGCGGGACAACAGGCAAATCATCAACGGGATCATGAGGATGTTCCGGTGATGCCTTTGCCTCATCCCAATGATAGTCAGGCGATGCGGAACTACACGGAACGCTATGAATATGACGGGGTGGGGAATATTCTGGCGATGATTCATGGTGCAACGAATGGTAATTGGACGCGCCGTTACCAATATGATGCAGGTAGTAATCGGTTGTTAGCGACGAGCCGACCGGGTGACGGGGAGGGTGAGTTTTCAGCGGCTTATACTTATGATACCCACGGCAATATGATCACGATGCCCCATTTGCCGTTGATGCAGTGGGATTATCAGGATAGGCTCAAGGCGACTAGCCGCCAGGTGGTTAATGAGGGGACACCGGAAACGAGTTATTACGTTTATGACGGTAGTGGTGAGCGGGTGCGGAAGGTAACGGAACGGCAAGCCGCAGTGGGGGGAATGGCAACTCGTAAGAATGAGCGAATTTATTTGGGTGGGTTTGAGATTTATCGGGAGTATGGTGGTGATGGCGAAACGGTGATGTTGGAGCGGGAAACGCTTCATGTGATGGATGACCAGCAGCGAATTGCTTTGGTGGAGACGAAGATAGTTGACACTGAAAATAGTAGTGAAACTCCTTTATTCGCTCCAATTATTCGTTATCAACTGGGTAATCATTTGGGTTCGGTTAGTTTAGAAGTGGATGCAGTAGGTGCGGTGATTTCTTATGAGGAATATCATCCCTATGGGACGAGTGCTTATCGCTCTGGACGTTCCGCAGCAGAGGTGGGTTTGAAGCGGTATCGGTATACGGGAATGGAGCGAGATGAAGAGACTGGCTTGGGACACCATGGAGCAAGGTACTATGCTGCTTGGTTAGGTCGATGGACAACAGTAGATCCAATAGGCGTAGCGGATCATGTCAATAGATATTTGTATGTTGCTAACAATCCTATTCGCTTAGTAGATAGCACAGGACAGATGAAGGAAGATCCAGCTGAATATGGACTTCTGAGCGATCAGGAGCTAGCTTCTCAGGAAATTAGCGGTCTGGTTCAAGATTTAGCAGGTTCAGATGGAGATAGAAGTCGCCAGATTATGGAAGCTGTGATGATTTTGCGTGAAGAAGCAGGATTTTCGCCAGAAGGGCCTGAGTCTGCGGAATCAAAAGCTGGAAAAGAAAAGTTGAGAGAAAGACAGCGTAGAAACGAGAAGGATAAAGAAACCATTTCTAAGATAGGAGAGAGAAGGGATCAGCTAGCAGCCTCTGCAGCTAAAGGCACTGCAGTGATTTATCTTTCGGGTTTCGCAACAGGGGGACTAGCTGTAGCAGGTGCTGCTTATGGACTTGGCGCAGTCGGTATTGGCGTTGTATCGGGTTTTGGGGGAGGAACCGTATCTGGAGGAGGAATGGAGCTGTTACGACAGTCTGAATCTTCAGAAGATACAGATTTGACGGAAGTCGCTACTGAAGGTGTTAAAGAAGGATACAAAGGAGCTGCACTAGGTGGGCTGTTGGCTGGTGGTGGAAACCTAGTCTCCCGTGCATTAGGCCTTAGTCGTAGTGGACTGCCATATGTTGGCACAACTCGACAAATTGAAAAAAAATTTCTTCAAACTGTAGCCAAAGAAGAATTAGCGACCGTAAGTACACACGTGTCGAAGAGAAAGCTTCAGCCCGCTTTTGCAGCAGCAGTTGACAGAGAAACTCTGCAAATAACAACGGGCTTAAATAGTAAGCAAGCAGCTGCAAAGCTTCATCCTGAGATTGCTAAACGGGTAGAGGTAGCGACTGAGTTTAACACTGCATCAGCAAATCCAGGTAGATTTAACACCCCGGGGAATCATGCCGAGGTGAGAGCATTAAATGACGGGCTGCTAGCGAGGCCAGAAGCAGTAATAAAAGATTTTGGGATTTATGTCGTAAAGACTACAAACAATGCATTGGGAAAGTCTTTTATTCAATGCCCTCATTGCACAGCAATTACCAGGGGTGCAACACCGCACAGTGGAACATCTTCATTCAGAAGGATATTTCAGCATTTCTTTGGTAGAACACCTGCACGATAAAACACCATTGAACTGACAAGCCAGTATTAAGGAGGGATATTATGAATCTTGACGGACGAAACCTATCTTCTGAAATGCGCGGTAACGATGTTCGCCGCTTGCAAACGGAACTGAATCAACTTGGTTTTAACCTTGGGGTTAATGGCTTCTTTGATTCCATGACCTTTCTTGCTGTTCAAGAATTTCAAAGAAAACATCGATTACCTGTAAATGGGATTGTCGATGAAAAAACCGCTCGACGAATTAATGCTGAAGTTGATGCTCTAGATGAATCTCCCTTGATTGTCAAAGGGCATATTTACCAAGCCGATGGCGACCCGGCTGCTGATGTTTTAATCTCTGCCTTTGATGTCGATTTACGCAGCGAGCAACTGTTAGGAGAAACCCAAACCGATCGCAAAGGTTTTTACCAAATTCAATAATAAGTGCGATCGCAGATATTGTAGGTTGGGTTAGCGATAGCGTAACCCAACACCCAAACCTCCCCCTATCTCACCTTATGGGATCGATGGGAACAAAGCCAAACCCAGATTAATGTTATTTATCAAAAACCAGATTTATCAAAAACAAGGAGAAAAATTATGAAAATTGACATTGACAGGAAAATTACCATTTCTGTTCATTTTTACAAGAGAGAAGTCTATGCCTAAAAAAGACATCTATCACGATACAGTGAAGACAGCTCTACTTAAAGATGGGTGGACAATCACCCATGATCCATTGAAGTTGGAAATCGGCAAGAAAGAACTCTTTGTTGATCTGGGTGCAGAACATCTGATTGGTGCAGCTAGGGCAGAACAAAAAATTGCTGTCGAAATAAAAAGCTTTATCGGTCGATCTGATGTTGATGATCTCGAAAAGGCTCTAGGACAGTACACACTGTACTACGACATCCTAGAAGACCTTGAACCAGATAGAGAGCTATATCTTGCTATCAAAGAGCTGGTATTCTCAAATCTGTTTGAAGAACCGATTGGGCAAGTACTGCTACGTAAGAAGAGGCTGAAACTCATTGTCTTTAACCCTACTCAGGAGGTCATATCAAAATGGATTCCCTAGAACAACAAGCCATAATTCAAAAAGTTCTCACAGATTATGCCGCAATTCCCTATGCCAATCTGCAACTAAAAACCCAAACCATCTTTGACCTTAAGAATAATCACTACTTACTGGTTAACGTTGGTTGGCAAGGACAACAGTACATATATAACTGCATTGTTCATATCGATATCATTGATGATAAAGTTTGGATTCAGCGAGATAACACAGAAGCTGGAATTGCTCTGGATTTAGAAGAAGCTGGTATCCTACCTGAGCAAATTGTTCTTGGTTTTCGAGAACCTGAATTACGCCAACATACAGGCTATGCGGTTGCTTAAATAGCTTCAGTGTGAGAAAAAAATATGACTTAAAAAGAAGAAATCATCAACATCGCCAACCCAATCTAAAAAACTAAAGATGGAATAAAACCTGATTATATCAATTAGCTTTATTACAGAACCAATCAACCTTAAAAGGAACTTCCCATGCCATCCCTACTAATCATTCGCTTACACCCAGAACAACCCATCCCCGGCGATGAATTTACCAATTTCCTGAACGGTTTATCCATTGCCGCCCACGAAATATCCTTCAACGATCCAGAAGGCAGTGAATCCGCCTTTGGCACTGCCACTTACATCGCACCAACCCTGCCCCCTTTTCCTTCCCCACCTGACCCCGATCCCAATAGCCGAATTACTCAGCACTTCAGTATCATACCGATTGAACCCGGCGTGTTTGTAAGAACCTTTGCCGCAGTTGCCACTGCCGTCATTGAAATCCCTGACCCCCCTGCTGGAGGAGAATACCGTACCGCTGATGTCCGTTTAGTTATCACCCGTAACGGTAACGAGATAGCCCACAACCAAATCTACTACAATGTACCCGTCTCAAATGCCCCTCTTCCTGGAAATCCTAATGACTTCCAGAATCTTCAACCCGTTAGCTTACACCTAGCCTTAACCTCTTCTGCACAGAGTAGCCCAACCGTTATTTTACCCCAAAATGGTGCTGCACCTAACTTTGCAGCGCTACAGACAGCCGTAGAGGAGGTGCTAAACGCTGAACCAGGAAACCTAGCCAACATTGCCACCCTAACCCTAGATCAATGCCGCCACATTGCTTACGAAATCATTTGGGATCGCCAAGCTTATCCCCTTCCAACTCCCCAACGCTCATTAGAACAAATTTACACCGGTCCCCAAGCAGCCGACAGCGACGATGAACGCGATCGCCAACGCTTTGAAGGCGAATTAATCACTTACTACACAACCCACAATGCAGATGCCGATCGCCTAACCAACTTTGTCTTTTCCCTCTCAGCCGCCATCTGGTGTGAAGAACAAACTCAGCAAGCCACTCAAGCTGGTTTCTACTTCCCCGTCTTTCCCAACTCACCCGGGCAAGACATCAAAGTCATTCTCAAAGGTTCTGGAAATGCTACATTAAATCCCGCCTTTGCCGTTCCCGCAGACTACTTCTACGCCCTAACAGCCATTTTACCGCCCCAAGTCAAACGAGAGCAACGCTTCAAAATGGCAACCCTTGATGCTGAAGCCCAAGCGATCGCCAATTTTGAGCAGGCAATTGACGAGCATATTTTCACAGAACCTCCGGGGGTCAATCCCTACCAAGCTGCACGACGCTTGCGGGCGTTAGGTTCAGCAGAAGAAATTGGTACAGCAGAATGTGAAGTCAATCCAGGAACATCGGTACAGGGGTTAGTCAGTCATTGGTTAGCCTTCCCTGACGAAGATATCAACGGGTTTTGGGGAACATTATCTCCCACAGACACAACCGGACACCTAGACTTAGTGCTTTGTGGAATTACCAAAGCCCATGCACCTCTCATCGCCGCGATCGAAGGCGCTAGTTTTGGTGTTAACCATATCAATCATCTAGCCGCTAAAACCACGAGTGAATGGCAAGATTTATTTAACTCCAACCCAACCCTGCTTCCAGACTTTACCAAACCAGGCACAACCGAAGAACGAATCCAAGCCTTCATTCGCCACCTGCGTAAGTTTTTTGATGTTGCCAATGTATTTGATCCTCCTCCTACCCCAACCAGCGAAGCCGTTCCTCTGTTGAATCGTTCCCCAGGTAATCCAGTCGATCAACTATTAACTAATTATCCCGGTGGATTCTCATTCAGTAGCTGGGATGAAACCCTCCTCACCACAACCCTAAACGGTATTTTCCCCGGCAATCCAAACGCACAAGAACAATTTATCGAGTGGTTAACCTGCATTCAAGGGATGATCAACCTGACTAATGGCATTACCCCTATTGAAATGCAATTTTCCGTTATGGAAGCACTTTGGGCGCGGGGTTTTACCAGTCGGGATGTAATTGGCACGTTTTCTAACTCAACCGACTTTCAAGAAGCCCTAACGGGTTCAATTGCCTATGATTATGCCACTCTGATCTGGAAGAATGTTAATCCACCCCCATCCGATTCGCCACCTAGATCAAACGGATTCCAACCCGTTAACCCGGACGGTTCTCTAATCAACTGTATTCCACCTGCCCATTTATCACCCTTGGGACCCGTGGCATACTTATCCGAATTATTGAATGTCTCTGAAAACTCGACCTGTGACGATCCATTTCCTGTTCAAGTCCAGCAAACACTAGCACCCCTTCTCAACAGTCGTCGGGGAGCGCTGGGGGATTTATTCGCTACCCAAAGCAATTTAGAAGTCCCCATTCCCTTAATCGACATAGTAAATGAATCCCTGGAACAGATGGTAGCTAATGACGTAACATCGGGTATAGTTTACAACACTGCCATTGATCAAGTCGGAGGACACCAGCTAACCTCTAATGATTCGCCCAGCATTGATGTTTATCAACACGACCCAGAAACCCTACTCGAAGTCCTACCAGAACACTCTACCCCAGCAACTCCCACAGTACAACAAACCGCTTACAACCCACTCAAAAGCGACTTTTCCACCTGCCATCTGCCCTATTCCCAGCCTTTAGATGTCGCACGTACCTATTTAAACCAACTTGGCACCAGTCGCTTTGCCACAATGCGCCATTTCCGCCAAGATATTACAGAATTTGTTCTAGATCCGACAAACGAACCCGCCGCATTTCAACAGCACCTCTGGCGCTATCCAGTACGCATTGAAACCGCTATTGAATACCTGAAAATTACACCGGAAGAATACACGAACCTGTTTCAACCTGAGGGGATTTCTGCACATCTCTTGTATGGTTTTGAGTTTCCGCAATTAGACAATCAACAATTCTGGATAGAAACCGTGACCCAGGTTTCTGAATTTCTAAAGCGTACCTGCCTAACTTACTGCGAGTTTATCGATTTGTGGAAGTCCGAATTTGTCGAATTTGGGTTACAAAACAATCGAGAAGAAGGATTTCCTGATTGCGAACCCTGTTGTTTAGACAAGTACATCATTGATTTTGGCAACCCAGACATCGAAGACATTGCTCTCAAACGGCTGGCAATTTTTATCCGTCTGTGGCACAAATTACAGGCTGTTCCCAACGCTCACTATACCTTTACCGAACTGCGCGATATCTGTGACGTGCTTGGCTTGTTTGATGGAACCGATGTCAACCCCGATTTTATCCGGCAACTCGTCGCTTTTCAACTGTTGCGCGACGACTTCCAACTGTCGCTCGTCGATGGCACACCAACACTCCCCAACGCAACTGGAGCAAACCGACTCCACCTATTAGCCTTTTGGGTTCCCGGAGCAGCCAAGCGGAACTGGGCAGTCGAACACTTACTTTACCAAATTCAGCAGTACGCGATCAACGTCTATGACTGCGGTTGTCGAGAACCCGAATTTATTAAATTACTCGAAAATAACCTCGATGCAATTTCAGCCCTAGCTGGTTTCAATCCCAGCAATCCCCCGGATACTTGGCACGCCCAACCCACCCATACACTGCGTTTAGCGGAAATCTTAGCCAAAATTTACGCCTCCGAATTTGGAGTTGGCGAACTTCTCTTCCTCTTTACCAGCGAAAACCATTTACAGGGGGATGATCCCTTTCCACTCCAAACAGAGAACGAAGCCAAAGATTTCCCCCTAAGCTTGCCCGACGATGAAGAGCAGAACTCCCTCTGGGCGCTGCGCCGAAAACTCATGGCGGTTGAAATCAGCAGCGAAGCTGCCCAGCAGTGGACTTGGACACAGATGGAAACGGTTTTGCGAAACGAATTTGGCTTTTCGCCAGCCCCCGGTAACAATCCCTGGCTTTCACTGGGGCAACATTTCTTCCCAACTGTGTTAACTGATAGCGGTATCCCGGTCAGCCTCGCCCAACGGCAGTACCGCGTTTCATTGGGTTCGACTGCTGAACTGATGTGGAATACACCGCCAGACGGTCCGTTCCGCTACGATGGGACAGCACAGGAGTTGTGGACTCAAATACCACTGACTGATGAGGCAGTATTAGCGAAACTCAGTCGCATTCGCCAACTGTCTCCAACCGAGCAAAATGCTGTACGAGATCTCTACTTTCTACCGCGTGTCGATCTAGTTCATTTTGCTTTAATCTTTAACAACTTTGGGGAAGCCGAAGAACAACTGATTCAAGAACCCGATGAAAACAAGCGCTGGGCATGGTTTCAGTCGGAGTTTGCCCGATTTTATCAGCGCTGTCAGATCATGGCTGAACATTTAGCCCAACATACCGCCGATATCACCAGTAGTCCCAATCCAGAAGGGATAGAGTTAGCTAAACTGCTCCTGAAAAACCTCTGGGCAGACGAAAACAGAGCCACTAGCCCTTGGGAAAATGATAACGGTCAATCCCCTTCTGTTACCTGGCAACCCCAACCCAATGGTGGAGCCTTTGCTGCATTATTGGGACTAACGGGAACAGGACTATTAGCCGAATACTTCGGTGCAAATACAAACCTCCGCTGGCGCGAAGTTCGTGGTGGCATAGATGCCTTTGGATCTGAAGAAAATGCTAATAATGCTCCCATTCCAACCATTCTCCCTCAAATGAGCTTCACCTTCTCACCAGAACAATTACGGTTTGCTGCGGTGCGTAATGGTTTTGCCATGGCTAATACAGATGGAGCGATGTTAGGTGGAGCAGAGCCATTCACCCTGCATTGGCATGGACTTTTGCTGATTGAAAACGCAGGTGAATACGAATTTAGTGCTGGTGCGCCAACAGGATCAGGAGAGCTGCCTGATTTTGAAAACATTGCGCGATCGCACCGTTGGCGCATCACCTTGAAACGCGGTCAAAAAACCTGGATCTTGCTCGCCCATGACTGGCCCCATGAAGAAGCGCCTGCGGCTTGCTCAACACCCATTACCCTGAAAAAAGGATTCTACGAGTTAGAAATTGAGCTGGAGCGCAAGCCTTTAGTGTTTGATGGCCCAGAGGATGTTTGTCCGCAGCACACGGGTTTCCAACTGAAATACGGTGGATCGGATGCAGGTGAGGCTTGGTTAGCCATCCCCCATGACAAACTGTTTCTGGCTCAGAAAAACACAACGTTGCGAATTGAAACTATTGAGACAGTCCAACAGAACTTTTTGGCAGTCCATTACATCAGCACAGTGCGTGACATACGGCGCACATATCAGCGTGTGTTCAAAGCCATGTTGTTGGTCAATCGCCTTAACCTCTCAGCTCACCGAATTTCCGACAACGGGCAGTCAGAGTTAGGCTATCTACTCGCCCACCCAGATAACTTTGCCGGACAAGCCTACTATCGCAGCGGCGTCGCCTTTGTCACCCACACCGCTAACTTTGACCCCAATTTCTTACCTGTTTTAGATAACTATTATCCACCGTCAGTCACCCCAGATCAAAGAGTCGCTCCCACACTCCAGCGTCAGCAAGCCCTGTTTGACTGGTGGGAACGCCTGTTTGACTACACGGTGATGCGTCGTGAAACCCAACGCTCTCCCGAACAACCCGTTTGGTTGCTGTTCCACGAATCCGCAGAACTCCATCCCGACAATCCCGCTGATTTAGTTCGCCACCTGGGGATTGATCTACGGCATAATACCTTAGTTCTACAATACTATCTGGACTATCTCGTTACATCTGTCGATTTAGAAGACGATCGCTGGGCAGTGCGGGTTTGGCAATCAGAAAAATGGGTTCGGGGATTATTGAAGCGATTTTACCCCCAGGACATTCGCGAAGCTCGACCTGACCTCTGGGCATCGGATGACCCATCAATGCCAGAAACGGCTTTTGGTACAACGGAATCTGGGAATGCTAACCTAACCCAATTTTATCGTAACGGTTGTATTGAAAACGGCGAACCGCGTCGCTATGAAGAAATCAAACGCCTCAATGATGCTCTTCGCCAACGCGGACGGGCAGCACTCGTTGCTTATCTAACGCATCAGAACCGCGTTCCCCTTCCCTGGGGCGGTTTTGCCACAGAAGCCAAACAGTTGAGCGAATTGCTGTTGCTGGATGTGGAAGTAGGAATTTGTCAAAAAGCCAGCCGTATTGAAGAAGCCGTCAGTGCAATTCACCTGTTTGTTCAACGTACACGGCTGGGATTGGAGCCGGGATTTATCGCGTCATCAGATTTCGTTCTAGCTTGGGAGCGCCACTTTGCCAGCTTCCGGGTTTGGCAAGCCTGCAAACGGCGGCTCATTTATCGAGAAAACTGGGTGGAATGGGACGAATTACAAGCGGCGCAACAAACAGAAGCATTCCAATTCTTAGAATCTGAACTGCGTCGTGCTGACCTAACCCTGCCAATTCCTGGAGGACTGACGTATTGGAACAGTTCGCGTCCACCCACTCACCCAGGAATAACTCCCCTTCAGCACCGTGAACCTGCAACTCAGCAATTTCTCAACCCGATACCAGAGGGACTAGGCTTAATGGGGACACCTGATCGCCACGCCCGCCCAACTTGGTTGGCACCTGTGCGCGTTGAAAGCCAAGGCAACCCTGCACAAGATGCCGGAGAAGACCGAGAAGGCCAAGAGAATGAAAATAGTTCTGACCCTATCGTCTCGTCAGCTTTCAATCCCCAACAACATGTTACAGAAGCGAACCTACCCATGTGGCTACAAGCCGCCATCCGGTTAGGCACAAAATTTATCAGAGTAGCGGCAGCAGACATCCCACCAGCAACTACAACCTTTGAACCCCAATGTAGAGTTTCCCAATCATCAGCTTGCTGTAGCATCTGTGGGAAAGTACATCCAGCCCTGATGGACGAGTATTACTTCTGGATTGAAGAAACCCGATATTACGCAGCTCAAGAATATGACGCAGAAGAAGGTGCTGCAGAAGAAGGTGCTATAGAGCAAATCGCTGAATGGGGGACTACTGCTGAGAATCGGCGACAAGGAATTGAAGCTGATCCGCAGACCGACTGGCATCGTCCAGAGCAACTACCGGGTCTATTACACTGGAATTCCCAGCGAATGGTGCATCTGCGTTGGTGTCGCGTTCATAATGGTGAGTTTCAGCAACCTCGACAATCTTACGAAGGGGTAAGGCTTCAGCAAGAAACAAGCCCAGAATTGGTCTTCTCCGGACGTAGTGGCGACTCGCTCTATTTTGAAATCACAGGCGGTCAAGCCCCGATAGGAATTCCAGCACCATCTCAACCCGATCAAGCTCCAGCCCCCGGTTTCCGTTACGATCTTGCCTTAGATGAAGCAACTGTCGTGCCGCAAGTGGTCACTCCTCCTGCGCCAGAACTTATCGGTGGATTAGCGGCATTTCCCTTCTTCGCTTGGTTTGATCCAGGTCAACCTTTGTTCCCCCCCTCACTATTCAGCCCAGCCGTTGCAGTCGCCCGTCATCTACGGGTACACTGCCGCTTTGAGGCAGCTTTAAAATGGTACAAACTGGTTTATAACCCGTTACTCAATGACAATACCTGGCATATTTGCCCACCTGATGATCGGGGATACAAAGAACCTGGAACCGAAGACTGTTGCTGTCCCAGTGATCCAGTTTCTGATGCTGAGGTGAAAGAGCGAGCTATTCTGCTGCAATACCTAGATACCCTGCTGCAATGGGGCGATGCGTTAATGCGGAAAAATACCCCAGAAGCGTTTCAGCAAGCCCGCCTGATTTTCGATACCGCCGCGAAAATTTTGGGAGCCACACCCACAACTGTATTGTTGAACGGCAATACACAAGGTACATTCCCTGTTTTCCGCTTTCAATCAGCTTGTGCGCCGATCAATCCGCGACTGATGTGTCTCTATGCAAACGTTAGCGATCGCCTTACTTTAATTCATACTTGCTTGAACGCAAAGCGACTCAAGAATGGTCGCCCAAACCTCGATATGCCCTATTTTGGCAATAGTGATATTCGAGACTGCTGGAAAACCAGCCGCGAAATTTGTACTGACGAAAGTGAATGGTGCTTACCACAAAGTCCCTACCGCTTTATGGTCTTGATTCAGAAAGCACAGGAAATGGCAGGTGATGTGCGTGCTTTTGGTAGTGCGCTGCTGGCTGCCTATGAAAAAGGGGATGCAGAGTACCTATCAACCATGCGAACTATGCATGAACGGCAGTTGCTTAATCTAACTCTAGAAATACGGCAGCATCAATGGCGAGAAGCAGATTGGCAAATACAAGCTTTACGAAAGACCAAGGAAATCGCTCAGACACGCTTGCAATACTACAAAAATCTGATTGCCGTTGGGCTGATTAGTGGAGAAGCACAATATGAACCACGCACGATTAGCTCAACCACGACTCGGGCTGCTGGTAATGTTGCTGTAGCACTAGGGCAGACTTTGAATCTTATTCCTGACCCGTATGTGGGATTTCCCTGCAATCAGATCAAATTGCCGCCTGGTGAAAAATTAAGCGCCATTGTTTCAGCATTTGGCACTATAGCAAATACAGTTGCCGACATTCTAAATACGATTGCATCATTAGGACTTACAAAAGCTGGATGGGAGCGCCGCGAACAAGAATGGAAACATCAGGTAGACGTACTGACAATTGAAATTGAGCAAATCGAACGACAAATTCTTGCTGCTGAGCGTCGCCGTGACATTGCACTACGTGAATTGAATAATCACCAGCAGCAAATCGAAAATACTGCCGAAGTACACGACTTCCTACGTGACAAATTTACTAACCATGCCCTCTACCTATGGATGCAACAGGAAACCGCAGCAATGCACCATCAAATGTACGAATTGGCATTGCACTGCGCCCGACAAGCTCAACGCGCCTTTAACTTTGAGCGAGGACACACTGCCCGACAGTTCATTCCAACAGAAATGTGGGACAATCTCCACGCAGGACTTCTATCGGGCGAGCGATTGCAATTAGCCCTACGTCACCTAGAAAAGGCGTACTACGATGAAAATGTCCGTGAGTATGAACTAACCAAGCACATTTCTTTGCGCCTGCACTTTTCAATGGCTTTTCTGCAACTGCGAACCACTGGTTATTGTGAGATTGAAATACCTGAATGGATGTTCGATCTCGACTATCCAGGTCATTATATGCGGCGTATCAAGAACGTAACGATGACGATTCCGTGTGTGGTAGGTCCGTACACCGGAGTACATTGCCGCCTGACCCTGTTGAGCAGCAAAACCCGTGTGGAGTCAAAACTGATCGCTCCACCCCATACCTGTTGTCATGACGAGCGTTGGAAAAATGGGTATCAAGCGATGCCCGACGATCCTCGGATTGTTTCGATGTATGGGGCGACTGAAGCGATCGCAACTTCTAGCGGACAGAATGACTCCGGGATGTTTGAACTAAACTTCCGCGATGAACGTTATTTGCCATTTGAGTTCTCTGGTGCAGTGAGCCGATGGCGGATAGAACTGCCTTTAGAGAACAATCATTTTGATATGGAGACACTGAGCGATATCGTTTTGCATCTCAACTTCACAGCTCGCGACGGTGGAGAAAAGCTGCGCCAAGTGGCTAACGAATGTGCCCAGCAAAATCTACCCGATGCCGGCGTGCGTTTCTTCGATGTCAAGCGTGAGTTTCCAGAAGCTTGGCATTCATTGGTTGGCAATGGGTCTAATGTTCCAGGCGACAGGCAATTGGGGATTCGGCTGAGTCGAAATTTGTTCCCGTATTTGACCGGAAACAAAAGGATTGGTATCCAACGACTAGAAATCTTTTTTGAAGCGCCTGGAGCCAATCCGAGTACACACCACATTGTTGAGTTTTGGGCTGGACAACGTATGAGTCGAATCAGGGAGGAAAAATGCAACTGCAATGTACATAGCATTGTCTGTGTGGCTGATGCTAAGTGGCCAGCACTTTTTCACGGTGTATTGGAAATTGACCTTGAAATCTTCAGTCAGTCCGGATATCAAGACTTAGGGATATTCAGATTTCCAGAGAATATTGGCGCGATCGCAAATACTTATTTGTTCTTTGGGTACAACCTACATTCCGCAGATCCTAACTCAGCTCCCTGGACTTTAGACTAAATTTTTGAGTTTTCAAGAAGAGCGTTATTCAATACGTGCCAAATAGAACGGTTGGGGTGACAACGACCCAGTCTTACTCGACTGGGTTTGTTTTTTTTGTCACAAGCGGGTACACTCTAAAACCCAGTCACCTCAAAACTTCACTCGACTCAAACTCGATTGGCTAAAAACGCCACAGTAGAAGAAATCACATCAGCAATATCGGCTGGATCAAGTGCGTAAATTTTGTCTAAAACTTCTGCCTTAATCCTCTCATTGCTAGACATATTGTCATCTTTTACATCCACAACTCCTTTGTTCTCTAACCCATAACGGTAGACTGACAGGGAAATTTCCCCGTCTAAATAAAGTTGCAGGGTTCTGGGGGTACCACCGCTCACCTTTGCCAATTGCCGGAAATTCCTGGAATCCGGCTCAGGTTTAGTTTTCCCCTTCAACCACCGATATACCGTGGAGAAATCTACACCAATAGCATTAGCCAAGCTGCTTTGAGTCCAACCCTCTTCTAGCAGCTGTTCAATCAACTGATTCAGCCGCTGTTGAGGAACCTGGAGGTGAGAAGACACGAATGCAGTCACTATCTGTTTAATTAATTGGCTCTGTTTATTAATTAATTATACTCTTTACACTCATTGCCCTACTCCCCACCAAAAGTCGGGACTAGGACTGTACACTCGCTCACGGTTTCAACGTTACCCGTCGATCCCCTGTGTCTTATTAAACGGTAAAACTCTTACATTGACAAGGTTTGCTGGGATTTCTCTCCCCAGTCCCATCCCCCTGCCTGTAGCCCTCTTGTATGCAAGACTATTTCTTGGCTGATACAAAAATAGATCCAATAAAGGACTAAAATTAGGCAATAATAGATATTGCATAATGCAATAATAGATATTGCACGGTGCAAATTCAGGCAACAGCCGTCAAAATGTCCAGCAATCATTAGCAGACACGCATTTGGCGGCGCACAGGGCAACTCAGGACGTTCAACCTTGCAAAAGGAGAAGATTAAATGCAATCTCCTAAGATTATCGGTCATAGCGATCAAGCCAATACCCAAACCTTAGCGGATACAGAACACGAACTAACCAATGCTGAGATAGTAGAATTCAGAAGTCTGGAAGCTACCGTAGAACAGGGTTTAAGAGCGTTTTGGCAAATCGGACAAGCCTTACGGCAGATTCGGGACAAGCGCTTATACCGACAAGACTACAGGACTTTTGAGGATTATTGCCTTGCCCGTTGGGAAATATCTCGCCGCTCAGCTTATCAGTTGATTGAAGCGGCTTCGGTGGTGGAAAATGTGCGCCATGGCGCACAAATTATCCCCGCCAATGAGCGCCAAGCTCGTCCTCTCACTGCCTTAAAACCTGAACAGCAACAGGCAGCATGGGCTAAGGCGGTATCTACGGCTCCTAGGGGTAAAGTGACGGCTACTCACGTCGCCCAAGTCGCTCAGGAGTACCGACAGCAGAGTGCGCGTACTGCCGCTAACCCACCGCATTCATCCGGAAACCACTCCAGAACCGATGGAAGTTCGCCTCCTGAGGCACAAACAAATTACAAGAGCTGCTGGAATTGCTCTCATTGCAGTTTAGAGCTGCTCGATGACCCCCAAACGTTTTATTGCAACCAGTTCGGGGTGTTGAATTTTATAGAAAAGGACGGAAACCAACGGGGAGCTGAATGCGAATTGTGGGCGGCTCGATGGGCAAAATCCGATGAGACCAAAAGGACTCGGATACTGAAAAGGGAAACCTTCACTCTAACCCTACAGCTTCCAGCCCACTTGCAACCACTCCTTCGAGATACGGCTAAAGCTGAGGGATTAGTTGCCGTAGATTGGGCTGTCCAGGTTCTAGAAGCCGCCATTTCTGCGAATCGTTCTGTCCCCAGTGAAGCCATCCTGGACGTTTCAGAGGCTGCCCGAAATGAAGGGAATGCAGATTCTGAGCCAACTCAAGGGCGTTCTGAGGGAACGGCTGCCGCTTGATTTGGTAAATAGCGATCGCGTTGTGTCTTCTCCAGCAGCATCCCTGAGTCTGCCACTTCATAATTTGACTGATCGGCTGAGTTCTTAAACCTGGTTTCCTTTAATTGTCATCGTTTCTACAGCCACAGCTGCTACCTGAGCAGCCGCCTCGAACGAAAGACCTCGTACTTCTGATATAAGCTGTTGAACGCTACTACTGCTCTTAGGTAACGATTCGCCTTCCAAATAGGCTTGCAGTTCATTGAGTGTCCAGCCTTTAAGAGCCGCAATTTTGGTCAGCACTCGTAAGCGGGGTTCACCTCTTCCCTGCTCCCACTGGCGGACATTGGTATGAGTTGTCCCAATTAAATCGGCAAACTCTCTGAACGAGCGACCTGCTCTCAGCTCAATCAACAAAGCTGCTAGTCTGCCCTCGAACATGTTTTGACTCACTTGATTAACGGGTTTGTGTGCAACTTCCACCGCCGCCAACTTTCAACCAATCCAACTGCTAACAAAAACAAGCTACCACCAATTAACAACAGCTGAGGACTTGGCAAACGTGCCAATCACGACTAATCTGGAAACATTACTCCCATAATTGGAAGCATTCCTTCCAAATGAGTCCACAGCGTTTTGATGGCTACACCTACCTAATTGTAGGCATCAAAGCCGACTCCCGCAAGTTAGTGTTAGGGATTCTCCCATCACATACCAACTGCCACTAGGCTCCAAGGCAGAGGGTGAAAACGTTCCTTGGAGCTGCCTGCCCTAAAGCCTTATGCCTTTTTGGTCATTGCCTGCGTATAGGTAACAATAATGGATAACTCTCTGACTTCACCAACTAAGGTGGCTCTGGAAAACCCACCCGCTGTATTTTCCCAAGTCGATCCTCGGCTTCTGAAACCCCATCCCTACAACTCCTCTATTTATGGCGAAGAGGATGTGACTGAATTAATTGAACTCATTCGGCAGTCTGGGTGGGTCAAGCCATTGGTTATTACTCCCAACTCCCTGATAATCTCAGGACACCGTCGTGCCAAAGCCGTACTCAAACTGGGGTGGTCAACCGTTTCCGTAGAGGTAAGGACATTTGCTACAAAGGAAGCCGAACTAGAAGCCCTATTACTCGAAAACGCCTCCCGCACCAAAACCACAGAACAAAAAGTTCGAGAAGCCGAAGCTTGGAAACGTGTCGAACAAGCCAAAGCCAGAAAGCGCATGAGCGAGGCGGGACAAAAATCTGCCCCCGGTAAACCCGCCGAGAAAGGTGTGGAAAATTTTCCACACCTTTGCCCAAAAGGGAAAACCCGCGATCGCCTTGCTAAACTCGTGGGATTAGGTTCGGGTCGTACCTACTCCAAAGCCGCCAAAGTCGTTGATGTCATTGATCATGAAACCCGTTTGGGCAATCTAGAAACCGCTCAGAGTCTGCGCCAAACTTTAAACTCAAAAAGTATAGACGCCGCTTGGAATCTCCTCAAACATCCTCCAAAAAGAGCGACAACTACAAAAAACAGCAATGACAACAGACTCAATCAGACCGCCTCTACCTTGAACGGCAATGGGAATGTTCTCAAGCGTAACTGCTGGAGTTGTCAACATCGCGGGGAATTCATCGAAAATAACAGCTTCTACTGAACAACCAACAATGGCTCAACTTAACTCAAACCAATCACGGCAGGGGCAATGGGCAACTGTCGGGTTAAGTCTTGTCAATGGTAGTCCATCAATTCCCTACCCATTCACACTGCTCCACATCTCGCTCAAGGCTCGGTTAACCAAACAACGGTTTGAAAGAGGACAAAATTAATGTCAACAGGACATAATAACAGTAGAGGAGCGACAAAATCTCAACCCGGTGCATTACAGCTAGAAATTTCCGGATTAGAGATACCCCTAGCCCAAGACAACCATAAGCGGCTGCGGAAACCGACAGACCAACCTCAGACCGAACCACCACTTTTTACACACAGGGCAATCGAGATGATGGCAACTGGAGCACCAGTGATTAGTGCCACCCAAGCATTTCTCAAAACTCCGGAGTGGCATGAATACAGCCCTGGTCACCTTTATTTCCAACGACAGTTTGGCAAGGGACGTTACATCGAATTTTTCATCCTGAACCAACAAAAACATCAACCGGGATTCATCACTAGCTTTGCCGAACCAGAAATTTTAGAGCAATACGGCGTCCATGCTGCACGGTTACATGCCATATTCGCCACTTATGCTGCCCAGCAGCAAGAGCCTTGGAAAGATTCATTTACACTCTTGGGGAGTGACTTGATCAAGATGTTGCGCCTGCATCGGGGAAATAAGCTTAAAAAATCCCAGAAGCTCAAAGCTGTTACCGACCTAGCCTGTATTTTAGGTACCCTTGGTGTAAAAATCCAATGGCAGGAAGGCAACCTTAATCTGACGATTATCGAACGCTCCCCTTTCTGGATAGTCAGCGTCAAAGAATACTATCAAAACACCATATTCGGGAATCCAGAGGAACTGTTTGAAGCCGCCATCTGCGTCCAAGCTGGACCTTGGACCCGCAACTTCCTGAATAAAGAAGGGCAACGGGAGAGTAAAGCGCTCTACCAATATGGATTCATCGATAAAGCTGTCTTTAACCTTGACCCTAATCGGCAAAAGTTAGCCGCTGCCCTAGCGCTTTACCTGATCCAAAACCGCCGCGCTCACCCAAGTGGTAAGTACAGCATTCGGTCATTGCTATCAGCGGTGATGTCTGCTCAAGAGATAGAGGCTATTGGTAGGGACAGGCGCAAACGTTCACGCTTCGTTAAACAAGTCTATCGCCTTCTGGAGTCTCTCACAGAAATTCAGTTTAGAATTCAGTTTGACCCCTCATTTCCGGAAGCATTACGACCAAGCTGGGCTAGTTTACCCGATGAAAATGATGTACAGATAGATCCAGTAGCAACCGCTCCTAAAAACAACCGGATGCCCGATGGGTTCTTCACAGACTGGCTCAACTGTGTGATCACGATTACTGTCCCAACCCGAATTGAGGCGGCACTTAAACAGTTGAAACATCAGAGAACAAGGACAGCTAAACAGGCTTCTGATAAGCGTAAGTCTATAAACGTTCAAAAACCTAATCAGACCAATACTCCTCCACCTGAACAGTCACATTTTGAACCCTGCACCCATTCAACCAACCTAACAGGGGCACAACTCAAACAAGCTCGCCAATCCAAACACTGGACACAGGCTCATTTGGCGTCCCTAATCGGGAAAAGTACCAGTTGGGTAAAACTGGTTGAAAGCGAACGGCGAAGAATTAAAGAGGATGACCAAGTAGCGCTGCAAAAAATCCTCAATCTGCAATGAACCAGGAGATTGCTGAAATATTTTACGCGCTGTAATAGATGGGATGGGAGAGAGCGATCGCACTCCTTGCCAATCACAGGGGAGAGAGCGATCGCCTATTTTGTCTACTTAGACCAGTTCAAGCAGTACATATCACCATCGATTTCTAGAAGCATAGCTTCTTGACGCAGGGCATCTCGCATTTGGCAAACAAAATCAAACACTTTGAAAAAGTGCTGGCACAAAGCTGGCTCATCCATGTGCGATTTAACCCAGACATTTTGCTCAGTTACTAAACCCACCGTATCACTGACGTAAGTTCCGATTTCTGACCAGATCCGAGTACCACCAAAGGACTCAGACATTAGTTGAGCAGCTTCATGAAGGTAAACAGAAGTATCAGCTATGACGTTCACATCAACAGTTCCTGGTACAAGGATAGCGAGGCTATGCCGCCATCTCTGAACTTCTCCAGGGAAGTCTGATAAAACCTGCTGAATCTGTCCAGCATGGTTCAGGGTTTTGGAATTCGCCGCATCTATTTGTATCGTTTGATACATTTTGCAGCCTTGGATTAAGTCCTGGAAGTCTGGACTTTGAGAGAGAATGTCTTTTATACTCATCATGGCTGTTAGCCTCAATTTCAACTGAATCAAGACTAAATTTGGGGTAATTAAATGGTCAAAACTACCCCAAAGAGTCTGAAAGCCAGTTATAATAAGGGTTAAAGTATTAAGGTAGGCTCATGAGTATTGGAGTTCCCCCAATAAATTTTGAATAGGCGGCTAGGAGGTAATTATGTCAGGTCTTAGCACTGGACCTAGCGTGCAAAAGTGGGTCAGTCAACTTTTTGAAGCTATACTGAGCTTTGCTGCGGATGAGCTACCCAACTACCAGAACATACCTATTGAGTGCAACCATCCAGATAGCACAACGTTAATTCTGAAAACAGAACTACGGCATCTAGTCACCTTAGCTAATTGCCAAAATATTAAAACCTCTAAAGGAAAGAAACTTTCTTCAGGAAATATTAGAGATGCATTGAAAAGTTGCCTAGAAGATTTTTTACACATTCTTGAATATAAATCTGAAGGACGTAGACCAGAATCAAAACTAACTCTTACATTTACGTTGTGGGATGAATGGGATACCGATTTAGAAAAAAGCTTAGAAAAATTTAATGACTGTTGGACAAGAAATAATAAACAAAAGGAGAAACGGAAAAAGTTTCAAAAAACTAGAACCCCAATTTTAGATGGTTCGACAGCTAATCAGCCTCATTATTGCCGTCAAGATTGGGGTACAATACCAACTTTTGCAGATGAACCTTTCTTTGGACGGCAGGAAAAGTTAGAAAAACTGAAAAACTGGATTATTAAGGATCGTTGTCGATTAATTGCCATTGTTGGTGTGGGTGGAATGGGCAAAACTCACCTTTCAGTAAAGTTTGGCAAAGGAGGAATCGGCAAAACTGCTTTAGCAGAAAAAATAGCTGTAAATATTCAGGATGAATTTGATTACATTATTGGTCGTAGACTTTTAAATTCTCTTCCTTTTGAAGAGACTATGGCAGATTTGATAAGATTTTTGTCAGACAATAAAGAAATTGATTTACCTAGAACTGTAGACGAAAAGATATCAAGGCTTTTGAATTACTTGAATCAATCTCGTTGTTTAATAATATTAGACAATTTCGACACTATTTTAGAGGGAAAAAATGGTACTAAACGGTATCGAAAAGGGTACGAACCCTATGGTCAGCTCTTAGAGCTAATAGGAAGATCTGAACATAAAAGCTGCTTGCTATTAACCAGTCGAGAGAAACCATTAATTAGCAAGGCAGAAAGTCTAGAAAAAATTGCTGGTAAAACTAGACCTGTTCGTTTTTTTGAATTAGAAGGATTAGATACTTTATCTGCTAGACAACTTTTTGAATCCCTTGGCGATTTCAAAGGTTCTGACCAAGATTGGCGAAAATTAATTAAATTTTACGAAGGCAATCCTTCAGCTTTAGATCTAGTTGCCAGAGAAATATCTGAAGCACATTCATCAAATATATCTGAATTCTTGAAAAAAGGAATAAAGATAAGTAAAGGTGTTGAACAGCTATTTGATCAACAATTTCAAAAATTGTCTAACCCTGAAAAATCTATTATGTATTGGCTAGCAATTAATAGACAGCCAGTATCAATTGAAGAATTTAAAGAAGATATATTATCTCCAGAAGATAAAAGAAGAGTAACAGAAAATATACAATTTATTAAAAGAAGTTTTCGCATAACCAATACTGAAGATGGAAAATTTGCACTACAGCCTTTGTTCATGGAGTACATGGCTGAGAAATTAATTCCAACTATAATTTCTGAAATTAAAACCAAAAGTTTTTCAGTTTTTAACAGTCACGCATTGATAAAAGCCAACTCAAAAGAATATGTTATGGCAGAACAAAAACGTATAATTTTTGAACGAATATTGGCAGAAATAAAATACTATTTTGGCAATCTCAATAATTTAACCCTACAACTCAAAGAGATTCTTTCAGAAATTCGCAATAATTCACAACAAGGATATGCTGCTGGAAATATCATTAATCTCTTATGCGAATCAGGAGCAGATTTAACAGGTTATAATTTTTCAGGTCTAACTGTTTGGCAAGCCTATTTACAGGAAAAGCCTTTACATCAGGTTAACTTTTCTCAATGCGACCTGGCTAAGTCCGCTTTCCGAGAAGACTTTGGGACAATTAGATGTGTAGCACTTAACCCAACTGGGAAATTAGCAGCAGCAGGAACAACCAACGGTGAAGTTATTCTTTGGGAAATAGAGGATGAAACTCGTATTTATACATTCACAGGTCATTCGGATTGGGTGTGGACGATCACATTCAGTCCGGATGGTAATATTCTAGCGAGTGGTAGTGGTGACGAAAAAGTTTATTTATGGGACGTTAAAAGTAGAAAACACCTGCATACTTTAACCGAAAATGGAAGAGTTAGATCTGTTGCCTTTAGTCATGATAGCCAAATTATTGCCAGCGGGGGTGAAGACAATAAGGTAAAATTGTGGGATGTTAATTCAGGGAAATTAATTAAACAGCTTGAAGGACATGATGGATGGACTAATACAGTTGCTTTTAGCGCTGATGATAAACTCATTGCTAGTGGAAGCGAAAATAGTAAAAAACTAATAATTTGGCGTGTTTCTAATGGTGAAATTTTTAAAATTATTGATTATCCCGGTGGAATTTTATCTCTTGGCTTTAGTCCTAACGGGAATTCACTCGCTATTGCAGGTCAGCCCAATACGGGTTACTCTAACGAAATATGGCTAATGGATACCTCTAGCTGGAATTGCGCTTTTAAATTACGTGGACATAAGGGATGGGTAGGAACAGTCAGTTTTAATCATAAAGGTAATCTCCTGGCTACTGGTGGAGAAGACAAAACTATTCGCTTGTGGGATAGTGAGACAGGTAAATTAAAATGGGCTTTAACAGGTCATAAAGCTTCAATTCGAGGGTTAGCATTTCCAATAGAGAATAGTCAAACTCTTTTTAGTGGTGGGGAAGACCAAAGCGTAAGGCTTTGGGATATTATTTCAGGCAAATGTAACAGGATCATTCAAGGTTATACAAATCCAGTTTGGTCTATTACCTTCAGCACCAAGGGATCATTACTGGTTAGCGGAGGGGAAGATCGCGTAGTTAGACTATGGGATGTTTCAACAGAAGATAAAAGTTACAGAGAGCTAACACGCCATCAACATCTAGTCAGAACATTAGCGTTTAATACACAAGGTACTCTTTTAGCTAGTGGTAGTTATGATGGTACTGTAGTAATATGGGATACTACTTCATGGAAAATTGTTAAAACTCTAAAAGAGGACAAAAGTTTAGAAAACGAAAATTCAGGTCGTGTTATTTCAGTTGCTTTTAGCCAAGATAGTAAAAAGCTAGCTGTCAGCTATTACTATGGTAAAAAAGTTAGCTTGTGGGACATTGAAAAATGGGAATTGATTGATACAATCTCTGACTTTAAAGAGCGAGTTAGAGACGTAGCTTTTTGCCCAAATAAAGATATTTTAGCAATAAGTAACGACAGTACTAAAGAACCAATGATAAAACTATGGGATATTAAGAAACGTCAAGATATTCGTTGCTTGAGAGGTCATACTGGTCCAGTTTGGTCGTTATCTTTTAGTCCTGATGGAAAAATACTGGCTAGTGGGAGTGCTGACAAAACAATACGTTTGTGGAATTGGAAAACAGGGGAGTCTATAGAGTTAAAGGGACATGAGGCTAGAATCAGATCAATTGCTGTTAATGCAGATGGTAAGATGATAGTCAGTGGCAGCGATGATAATACATTGAGAATATGGAATATTGCTATCTTAAAAGGTAGTATCTCAGGAAAATGTATTAAGACATTTGAGGGGCATCAGAGCTGGATTTGGTGTGTTTCTTTTAGTTTAGATGGTAATACTGTAGCTAGTGCCAGTGATGATGGTACAGTAAGACTTTGGTCTATTAAGGATAATAAGTGTATTAGAACCCTAAGACCTGATAGATTTTATGAAGGTATGAATATCACAGGTGTTGTTGGTTTAACAGAAGCACAGAAAAGTATGCTCATAAATATGGGTGCTGTTGAAGATTAAAAAATTGAAGATTAAAAAATATTGACAATGATTTCAATTCATGATCAACAAATTAATGATTATATCTATCGTTTTCCTGAACGATTTGAAATTGACCCTATTAAAAATATTAAAGTAGAAACCCTTCCTCAAGGAGTTTGGAATTTTAATTATCTTGTTACTGTCAACCATCAAGAAAAACTTGTTTTTAAGTTGTATCCAGATAGTAAAGAATCCATGATAGGGAATTCTGGATTGATGGAATTTTTGTGTTTGCAAGCTTTTATTTTTATGCAGATAGCTCCCATACCATTATTTTTCGATGATAGTTGTATTCATTTTCAATATCCTTGTTTAGTTTATAAATATGTAATCGGTGAGACATTAAATATCAATGAAGAAACATTAATTAAAACTGCTAGACTATTTGCTAAACTTCACTCTTTTAATCCTAGTAGCTTAAAAAGTATAAAAAAAAGAAATGATTTTAAGGATGAATTAATCAACAAGATAGAAAAAATGCTTCATTATTATGGAGGATTAAAAAATACAAATATTAATGAATTTAAGGTGTTTTCTAATTTTATCAATCAAGTTAAATATAAATTAAAAAATGCACCTAATTATAATTATAAAGAATCATTACTTCATGCAGATCCAGTCCCTGGTAATTTTATTATGAATCAAGAAAAAGTAGTGTTAATTGATTGGCAAACTCCAATGTTAAGCGATCCAGCTTTTGATATTTGTCTTTTTCTTTCAGAACCTTTTCAATTGTGGGATTTAGATTCGCAGATAACAAAAGTTCAAAAGCAGATTTTTTTAAATGAGTATATACAAATAACCCAAGATAGAGAAATTGAAAAAAGAATGAATCAAAAAAAACCACTATATTTATTAGAATTCGGGTTACACTGTTTAATTAGATACTCAGACTATCTTGAAAACAAGGTTAATCAAGAAATCGCAGAAGGAAGAAAATTAAATTTTGAGAAATATAACACATCTAAAAATATTGTTGTTGACATACTCCAAAACATATTATAGTATATAACTATTATAAATTTCGTGCTACATGATGTAATGCGGTATAGTTAATTACGTAATTTGGGTCACTTAGCGATGGTAAAAGCCAAAAAATTAGGTATAAATACTTAATTAAATCGCCAAGCGATCCAGGATTAGCAGACTACTTTGCATACTACAAATTGCAGTGCGAAATGTAGGTTACCATCTAAATAGTAGTTAAAACAACTTTATGATTATTTCAGAAAAAAAAATACAAAGTTATAAGAAAAATGGCTTTCTAGTCATAGATGATTTCCTCTCAGCTAATGAAATAGCTATCTTAAAAAACGAATCAAAAAGGTTATTGAATCAAAATATTTTTAATAAAATCTTAGAAAAAAATGGAGATGTCCGTATCTTTTTTTCTCCTCATACTGATAGTGAAATATTTGCTAAACTGGCTCAACTTCCACGACTTGTAGAACCAGCCAAACAACTCTTAGGAAGTGATATATATATTCATCAATCAAAAATTCATCCTAAAGTTGCATTACATGGAGAGCAATGGGAATGGCATCAGGACTTTTGGTATTGGCATAAAGAAGATGGCTTACCTACTCCTCGAATACTAAGCGTTGTCATTTTTTTAGATGATGTTAATGATTTTAATAGTCCAATATTAGTGATTCCTGGTTCACATAAGCAAGTTATTCAGTTAGGAATTAATCACAAATCTCTAAGAAGCAATAAAGTTGAACAGTTTTGGTTGGATTCAGTTTTAAATGCAGATAAATACAAAATGGACAAAAATACTCTTGCTAAAATAGCTGAAGAAAAAGGCATTGTTGCTATTAAGGGTTCAGCTGGCTTCGCTATGTTCTTTGATGCTTGTATTATTCATTGCTCTGGAGCAAATATGTCTCCTTGGGATCGATACAGTGTTTTTGTTACCTATAACAGCATAGAAAACACACTTATAGAAATTGACAACCCCCGCCCAGAATTTTTAGCTCAAAGGGATTTCACACCAGTTAAAACTTTATCAGATAACGCATTACTTGAGATGTCAAGTTTTATAAATTATGATTAAGGAAATGAAGTTGTTATTCATGTTTAAATCAAACTCTATTTTGTAAGCCATTAATTTAAAATAAATATGCTGTACAATAATCAAATTTTAGAAACATATAATAAAGATGGTTTCTACATCTTTAAAAATGTTATTGATGCCCAACTAATTGAAGAAGCAAGACAGCACGTTGATTGGTTAATTAAAAATTATCCTCAGTTGCGTCCTGAGCATTTACATCATCCACTAATGCGTGATGATGCGTTTTGGGTTCGTTTAGTCACAGATGAGCGATTGCTAGATATTGCTGAATTAATTTTAGGCTCTAATATTGCTTGCTTTACAGCACATTATATTTGTAAACCAGCATACTACGGTCATGCTGTTCTATGGCATCAAGATGGGGCTTATTGGAAATTAGAACCTATGGAAGCTGTAACACTGTGGTTGGCTATTGATCCTAGTACACCTGAATCTGGTTGCTTGAAAATGATACCTGGTAGTCATCAACTTCCATTACAAGATTTAGAGTTGAACACCAGCGAACCTAATTTGCTATTTTCGACTTTAAACTCTAGTTATATAGAAGCAGAAAAAGCCGTGGACGTTGTTTTACAACCTGGTGATGTTTCTATTCATCATCCTCACATTATTCATGCTTCTGAAAAGAACACATCATCTAATCAACGATGTGGTTTGGATATGGGGTTTATCCAAACATCTACAGCAATTTCTAATGAGGGACTTTACTTAGACCCAATTTTAGTCCGAGGACACATTGTAGAAGGGATTAATCAATATAGAAGCTGGCCTTTGTATAAAGCAGGAAAAACGATAAAGTTCAAAGGTTGGGAGAAATGGAATGACAAAGCTAGTTTAAGAAATGATAATGATTTATTTAATTTAACGTCAAGCGAAGATCCCTTCAATATAACAATGCGAATGATTGAACGTTTAAAACAAGGAACAACTAAAAAATAAATCTCAGTTTTATCAATTATTTAGATGTAATCAACTAAGTAAGATACCATCTTTTCGATTAACATATCTATTGTATTTTTACTTATTGCTGGTTGAGAATATATAAAATTCAACATCATTTTTTCTTCAAAAGTTGAAACTGCAACAGCAAAAACACTTCCCATTGCAGTTAGAGATAAAGCATAGCTAATTTCTTCTAACTTAAAGAGTCCATAATCTGATGGTATTCTCACACGACCAATATTAGTAATAAAAACAGAAAAAGGAATTTTCTCTGGATTATTCAGTAAAAATTCAGTACCTTTTTTGTATGACAAAACTACGTTATATAGTTCGGAAGTTTCTAACTTTTCTTTGATTTGCTGAGTAACTTCTCTGGCTAACTCCCAAAATGGTTTATCTTCTCTAATCTCATGGAATGTGGTTAAAGCTGATACTACCATTGCTATAGTCTCATCGCTAACAGGTGGGTTTAGCCTTCTTCGTAAATCAACAGATGAGCGACAGTTCAAGTACAAATCTCTATCTTCACCCTTAATTGTCTCTGCAACTGTCAACAGCATAGCTGCACACAAAGCACCATGAACGGTTGTATTTTGTTTCTTACAGGAACTTATAATCCTGTTGGTAAACTCAGGTTCTAATTTTCTATTAACTATCCCACAACTGCGTAGTTCATTAGGTAGATATTTTTCAAATTCTAAAGTTTCTGGTTTTTTATTTAACTGCTTATCCTGGAAACTTAATTCAAATATTTGGGGAATTAAATCTTCTAAAGATGGTAAAACAGGCAACTTTGAAACACTATCAATTTGGTTATTAGATAAAATATTATAACATAAATTTAATATTTCAGAATGTAAATGTACTCCTGAAATAGCATCTATTACAGCATGATGACAAGTTGTAATAAAATAATTAAAGTTACTCCTATTATTAATTTTAATTAACACTGCCCTCAACAAAACCTTATCGCTACTGATTTGATTGTTCAATTCATTTTTGGCAATAAATTCCCAATGTTTAGGATCAGAGCTAAAAATTACCCGCAAAGGAATTTGTTGTGTTCCTTCAGTTTCAAAGTGTAAATTATCTAATAAACCAATAATACGGCAATTAAGACGAGGATGACGAATTTGTACTAAATCTAGAGACTGTCTAACAACATCTTCACTGAGACTACCTTTAATTTTGCTTATTATTACTACATTTAATGAGTTAGCAAGGCGATTGAACATTTCCATCCCTTGCTCCATAGCAATGAGTTTTCTATTTTCGGTCATACCCACCTCCAACTATTTCCCGTCCTTAAAGCAACGCATCTTTAACGATTCTACCCCGATTGTGCAACAGCCTGAGACAGATGGTCTTCTGGATTACAAGCTTGTAACCATTACTGTATAAAGGTTTCAGGCATTTTTAGTGGCTGAATATCTTCCACTGAGTGCGACACTACATTCCACTAAGTACGACACTACGTTCCACTAAGTGCGACGCTTTTTTTTTGAAACCTTGCCATATCAAGCATTTCAGACAAGGTTACAAGCCTGATCATACTGATCAGTTTTGATCCACCGAAGGTTACAACAGAGCAAAAAACCAAGTTGCTACTCTAAGTCAATCAACAAAAACCATATCCCGTCCTACTTTGCCAGGGTGATGGGTATGGGTAACTGACAAAAGAAGAGTATGAGATAATGGCTTCTACATGGCGTTACCTGAAAAGAAACTGCCCAGTCTGTAACGGTTCCCGCTCCGACTGTCGGGAAAACCTGCAAAACAATTTAATTCACTGCCGCCACGATGTAATCACTGCACCCGGTTACAAATGTGTCGGCGAGGACATATTGGGTTTTTTCCTGTGGGCTGTTGATGATGGAAAAGAACGTAACTCTGATGAGTGGGAACAATTACGCCAACAAAGAGCAGCACAACGAGGGAAACGACTTCAAGAAGAAGCGGCTCGATGCGATCGCTTACTCCCAATCGAACAACGCGATCGCGCTATCCGCAAACTGTCCCAACAAGTCGGACTCTCCCGCGCTCACCGCCAACATTTACAACAACAGCGGGGTCTATCTGACACAGAAATTGACCACGCCTGCTACTTCACCATCGCTCCCTATCAAGACGTTATCTACATTAACCCCCAATTAGCCGGTATAGACCTGTGGGGTCACCAACTCACTATCTCCAAACCGGGAATAGGTTGCCCAATTTTTGACGTATTTGAGCGCATTATCGGCTTTCAAATTCGCTTCGACAACGCCACCGAACATAAATACAAGTGGCCCACCAGCCGTTCGAGATTCCGTCCCAATGGACCCACCGCTCACCTACCCAATGGTGAACTCCCCATCGCCGTCTGGCGTCCCCTAGGTGACATCCAGCGCTCCAGCATCGGCATAACTGAAGGTGTTAACCCCAAACCTTACATCGTAGCCACCCGCTTAGGTCAACCTTGCCTCGGTGCGGCTGGGGGTAACTTTGCGTCATCACCCCAACAATTTAAAGAATCCCTCGATATCTTATCTACTCAACTCAATACCAAAACCATTGATTTCTACCCCGACGCCGGGGCGATTCACAATTCCCACGTCCTGCGACACTATCGAACCACCTTTAAACTCGTGCAACAATGGGGTTATCAGCTACGAGTCGCTTGGTGGGGTCAAACAACCAAAGAAGAACATTTAGACATTGACGATCTGCTCATCGCTGGACGCTCTGATGAAATTCAATATATCACCGTCGCCCAATTCGAGCTACTCATCCGCCAACCCCACATCAAACTCCATGGATTTAAAGACTTACTCGGATGGTTCCCCAAACTGAAAAACCGTCTGGCTCAACTCAGCCAACGACGCTCCCGTTACGGGTTTGCCCCTGTTGAAACCATTGAAACTGAACCAACACCAGCCACCCCAACAGGAACTATCACCTACCAAGACGGTCAACGATTGGATGCTTGGAGTCGTACCCTAAACCAAAGAGTCCGGTTTATCTGTGATTCATCGGCTACTGGGACAGGTAAAAGCTATGATTGCGGACTCACTAACAACCCATTGTTTGACTCTGGGCGCATCCTATTCTTAAGCTCAGAACACCGCAATCCCACCGTCCCTACTCTCAAAACTTGGACTGACCTAGAAGCGCGTCATAATGGCTTAACCATAGACTCCTTTGGACGCAAGCGTCGTGCTAAATCTGACGAATTACCCCGCATTCCTGCCATACCCCGCATTCGGAGCAACTGCTCCCGCAACCTAACGATTAATGCTCTACGCTCCTTAAACATTGATGATGCGGATACCGTAATCTGTCAAACCTGTCCTCATCTACAAGCTTGTCAGGGAGGTTATGAGTTCGGCTTTTTACATCAGCGTCGAGTAGCTCTCAAATCCAATCGATTCCGCGCCCATCCAGAAAGTTTACCTGACCCGGCTGAGTATGACTATACCAAGGTGGTGTTACTGTGGGATGAATGGTCAACTTTACTGCGAACAACGCGAACTCTGGAAGTCACTCAGAAAGACATAGACCAACTCATTGTTCATTTAGTGACGAAAAAAGATGGTGTCTATTCTGTACTAGAGGATCTCTTGCAGGCTTTAAGAGCGCTGCTGACGGGTGAAATTGCTGCACCATCTCGCTACGGGTGGAATCATGCTGGTGTTTTAGAGTTGCTGCCTCAGTTACCCCAAGACCTTGACTATAACACCATCTCCCAAGCAATCAAACCCGATTTAAGAAAGTTATACCCCAAGGCAAAACATGGATCTGGTGTTGCCAAGTTACCTGCTTCTGTCCGCCATAATTGTAACAACTCTGATGCCACAGTTGCCCAAACTATCAGGGAACAATTTCTCCTACAGTGGCTAGTTCCTTTTCTGACGGTGTTAAATGGAGCAGCCGGACATCTGCGAATTGCTTATGGGGTACTTTCTATCACGTTACCCGATGACCGATTGGTCAGGATTGCTAAAGCTGCCAAAGGGAATATCTTTTTAGATGCTACGGGTGATTTAACGGAGTTAGCCCAGTTACTGGGGGTATCACCTACTGAGATTATTTCGTTAAGGCAGGGTGTAACCCCGCGTAGTAACTTGGAGGTAATTCAGGTAGCGACATTGGGACGTTTGGGAAATAACGATCGCTCTAACTGCTTACAGCAGCGTATTGATGCCATCATTAAGACCATACAGGAAAAAGACCCGACAGCTAAAGTCATTGACTTTAAGGCGTTTGCCCCAGACGGTGCTTTAAGATGGTGGGTCGAATCTCGCGGTGTCAATGATTTAGAATCGACTCAAACACTGATTCTGGTTGGTACTCCCTGTCGGAGTCTGAGTCATCTGGAGGCTGAGTTTACACTCAGGTATGGACGAACGCCTCAACCGGGTACGGTTAAGGTTAAGTATCCGATTCGAGTAGGGAGGGGTAATGAGTTACTTTCATCTTTAGCGCTGAGCGAAGTCGAAGCGCTAAGTGACGCCCAGAGTGGGTCAATTTCCTCGTCTGAACGTCCACCTAATCCGTTACCCCCAACAGAACCACCCTACTTGGAGATGAATGTTTCGGCTGACCCAGAGTTTAGAGCCTTTGTGCGGCGTTGTATACTCGCTGATATTCATCAAGCCATTGGACGACTGCGGGCGCACAGACGACCTCACCAGAAGCTGCGAGTCTATTTTCTGGGAGATTATCCTTTGGATATTCCGGTAACCCTTACTTTAGCATCCAGTATTACCCCAGACGCTGCCAGTAAAACTGAACGGGTTGAGATGGCGATTAAAGCGGCTGTGGAACAGCTTAAACAGACAGGAGAGAAAATTACCCAACGTGCGATCGCGGCAATCACGGGCTATTCTCAGCAGCATATCAGCCGCTTCCGCGATTTACTCAAAATGCTAATTGGTTCTTCTAATAGTAAAATGAGTAAAACTCAGCCTGCACCGGAGCAAGAAGAGGAGCTTCGATGGTTGGCTACTGTGTATCTACCGTTAGTCACCTCTGATTCGCCTGACGAAATATTGGAAACAATGGCAACTACGTGGTCGGTTTACAGTCACAGCGATTTCCAATGGCTGTGGGACGCGATACCTGGTTTAACTCAAATTACCATCCTGGCTAAGTTGATGTTAACGTTACCTGAGCGTCAGTTAAGGGAGTTGGCTCAAATTACTGGGGGGTGAGGGCTATCAAGGATGAACCTGACGCTTTTTGGTGGGGAGAGTTTGTGCGCCATTGGCGCACATTTCCAGGGGTTTCTGCTGGAAGACCCAGGCGCGATCGCTAGACCAGCGCGGCGGAAGTAACTCTCCAGTTAAAAAACGTGTAAAGTCTTATTGTATAAGTCTTCTTCCCTTCTGCCTCCTGCCTCCTGCCTTCTTGCACTAGGGAGTAATCAGAAACCGCCAATTTCTGTCGGTGAGCGCATTTCAGCCACAGCTAAGATAGAGTGCAATCGCAAACCGAGTAACCCTAAATCCCAAATCCCTGTCTGGGAGAGTGTTTTTGCCATTTCTAAGGTAGAGTGTGAACGTTTGACGGTATCCTAAAGAATAAGTACCTGGACATAAATTTTGTGATAAATAAACACAACGATGGTCAAACGAGTTCTGATTGTGGAGGATGATGAAGACCTCCGAGATATCATTCAACTCCAGTACGAGAACGATAAACGATATCTCTTTTATTTTGCTAGTAATGGTAAAGAAGGGTTACAACTTTTATCCACGTATACAGAATGGGAAGAAACCTCAGCAGGACGTTGTTTTCTAGGGTGTAAGATTGACTTAGTGGTGACAGATTTACGGATGCCCTCCAGGTATCGCCATAGTGCGGCTCAGGAAATAAAAGTGGAAAATCAGATTTATGATGGGATAGATTTATTGCGGCAAATTAATAACCTGAAATATCCTGTAGGTAAAATTGTGATTTCAGCGTATGGTAGTGATAAAGTGCTGCAAGAAATCATGGCAGAAGGGGCATTTCGATTTCTGCCCAAACCCTTTACCCTAGAGCAGCTAGAACAAGCCTTTAATGATTATTTTAAACACAAGTCCCATCTGTCTCGGAAAACACCAGGGGGATTCATTGAGCCACGGGGGAATTATTATCTCCAACGTTGGCGGGATGAGAATGGGAAAGCTCGTTCTTTAAGTATTCCCCGGTATAATGTCAAAGTGTGAGAAGTAGAGTTCTAGGGAAAAAAAGAGTGATCGCAATCTGTAATCCCGGAGGAACAGGCTGCCCGTATAACAATACCTCATTTGGCAATTCCAATGTCTGCCGTAAGACGAATTCTACCCAAGCTCGATGAATGGCTTTGTCAGGACGTACTCCATAGTGAGAATCCTGCAATTCTTCGCTAACCGCAATACCTTCAACTGTTCCGGTTCATGAGCATTCAGCCCAGAAGGAAACGCCTTGACCAATATAGGTAGGTTCAAAAACGAACCCGATGCTTCAACGAGAGAGAGCCATTCAGCGTGGTGACGAGCGATACACATTGGAGTTAGCAATTAAGATTTTACGAAGAAATAACCTTATTTTTTCGTAAAAAGGGGATAATTTAAAATTCGTACTGACCAGTCATCAAACTGCTGCCATAGCGACTCATCATCATCCAAAAACGTCATTACAAACTGCTGCGGGTTTTGCTTAAGCTGTTCTACCATTTGTTGCGGTGTTATAACCTCATAATCGCTCAGACTACCACAGCAAAAACAATCACCCGGTTCAGGAATTTCAAAAGCTTCTTCTGGGAGTTCTCCCCATTCAACGTCTACGTCTGAGTAAAACTCCTGTCCGCTACTATAGGGAACCAATACAATCAATCCATTCATTTCATTCTTATCTCCTTAACCAATTGACCTTGTTCGGGTGATACCATAACGCCTGCTGTTTTCTGTTAAACTCTAGAGCGATCGCGCGAATTCCTCTGTAGGAGTAGAGAATTGCCTAAACTGCTCTCTTTTTTTTACTACTGCTTTGACCAAAACGAAGCCTGCACAAAAACAATGACACTCTCCCAATCCACGGTTTGATAGAGTAGAGAGCGGATGAATAGCTCTTTGATAACACGAATTTCTTGCTTGGTAAGGTTCTTTGCCAAATGCGCGGCATAAGAGGGTCGATTGGTTGCAGAAGTCGTCGTAAACCAGCGATCAATTAAAGCGGGTGTAATCTGCATTTGGGTAAATGTCCGATTCTCATCCACGTCAACCCCTAACCCTACCGACTCCAAAGCCTGTCTTAAATCCCATGCGTCCCAATTCACCATGGGATCTAACTTGTCCCTGTAAATCGCCTCTTCTGCTGCCACTAAGCGTTGGTACAAATCAGTATTCAGCTTCGACGAGTCGAGCAAACGATAAAGTCGTTGCGTATAGCGTGGTATCGTTTCAGCTAGTACCAAAACTCCCGACGGTTGCAGCAATTGAACTAATCGTTGAGCTGCTGCTGATTTATCCGGTTCATGAATGAACGCATTGCGCCCGATCATACAGTCAAATCGGATATCTGAAATTTGGGTAGCTAAAACATCTGGTAACTGGGTTAAAGTAGCCGTTAGCACCACAGGACGTTGGAGTTCCGGAAGCGTTGCCACCTGTTCTTGTAAAGCAAGAGCCTCAGCCGATGTTCTCCTACAGGCATAAACTCCCCCTTCTGGTACTTGACGCAACGCTTCAAAGGTCAGTAAACCGCTTCCAGCATTCAAGTCCAAAACAACATGGTGACGCTGAAGTTGAGCCAGAGTGAAAATACGATCGCGTATTTTCTCCAATTGTTCACCCCCCTGACTCAACGTGCGCTGCAACCAACGGTCAATTGTGCGGTGAGTTGGTCCAGTTGTTAGCACTTCAATCGGTGAGACAAAAACGCCCTCTGCCACGGCTTCCAGTTGCGCTTCCCTCCTCCGTTGCACCTGCATCTTAATTTCCCCTTCAAACCCTTGGGTTGAGGGTTGATAAAACACTTGTCCCTGTAGATTCCTCGGTAAGTACTGTTGAGCCACCCAATGGTCGCGGTAGGCATGAGGATAAAGGTAACCCGCTCCATGTCCCAATCCTTTCTTGTCGCGGTTGGCATCCTTAAGGTGATTTGGTATCTCCGCCTCCCGTTCCTTTTCAACCATCGCTAGGGCATCAAAAAAACCCATGACGCTGTTAGACTTGGGAGCATTGGCAAGGTAAAGTGCAGCTTGAGCCAAATGATAGCGTCCTTCCGGCATCCCTACCCACTCAAAGGCATTGGCACAGGCATTAACCACCACCACAGCATTAGGGTCAGCGAGTCCCACATCTTCACTGGCTAAGATTAACATTCGCCGGAAGATGAAGCGGGGGTCTTCTCCAGCATAAATCATCTTAGCTAGCCAGTATAAAGCGGCATCAGGGTCGGAACCGCGCAAACTTTTGATCAAGGCACTGATAGTATCGAAGTGGGCGTCTCCTTCTTTGTCATAGAGTACTGCCCTCTGCTGAATAGATTCCTCCGCCACAGCCAGTGTAATGTGAATGACACCATCGGCATCAGGAAGTGTGGTCTCCACTGCCAGTTCCAAGGCATTGAGCAATGAACGAGCATCACCATTGGCAACATTAACGAAATGGGCGATCGCATCCGGCTCGACTCTGACAGATAGCTTGCCATAACCGCGTTCTGTTTCCGTTAGTGCCTGCTCAAGGACGCGGCGTAAGTCAGCTTCATTGAGGGGTTTAAGCTGAAAAATGCGAGAACGGCTGACAAGAGCTTTGTTGACTTCAAAGTAAGGATTTTCTGTGGTTGCGCCAATCAAGATAACTGTTCCATTTTCCACCCAAGGTAGTAAAGCATCTTGTTGTGATTTATTGAAGCGGTGAACCTCGTCCACAAATAGGATAGTACGTTGATTGTGTTCCTTTTTGCGGGATTGAGCCGTAGAAATTGCCTCGCGAATGTCTTTGACCCCACAAAGGACAGCATTAATCGCAATGAAGTGAGCGCGGGTAGTATTGGCAATAAGAAGAGCCAGGGTTGTTTTTCCTGTCCCCGGTGGACCAAAAAAGATGAGGGAGGAAAACTGGTCAGCTTGAATGGCACGGCGCAGCAGGCGTCCCGGTCCGATGATGTGGTCTTGACCAATAAATTCATCAAGGGTGCGGGGACGCATTAAGGCGGCGAGGGGTGCCTCTTTTTCCATGTAGTTAGCCCTCCTTATCAAACCAGTTGGTCTTCACCTGCATCCTTATGGGTATTTGCCAGTATAAAGCAACCGTTACATAAGACTTACCCAAACTTACCCACTTGCGGACACTTTAATAAATTATTTAACCTTGACAATCTCTTCTATTTCTGCCAATTTTTGTTTCAGGATTTCCTGCAATTGAGTGAGTTGATCTATCTCAGCAGCAGCCAGGGTTTCGCTGGAAAGCTTTTGCAAATTCCCGGTCACTTTAGCAACTTGCTTGATGTTTCGGGACAACTTGACATCCTCTTTCGCCTGAGATGCGATAGTTTCGTTGACTAATTTTCGGGTTTTCGTGGCAGACAATTTCTCCGCAATAACCCTCTGGGTTACCTGAACTCGAATAGCAAGCGCTTCGCCCTCCGTTTTCCCTAAGTTTTTCCCATTAAGTTTAGCCAGCGCCATTCCATGCACTCCTTTAAGTCCCGATTCCCGAATTGCCGTTTTCAGGTCAGGTGCTAAACCTAACATCGGGAAAATATTGGCATCAACTGAGGCGGGATTGAGCTGTAAATCCAGCAGGAGTCCTAACACCGCCTGTTCTCGCTCCTCTAAACCCAAGTCCGCTAGACCCTGCTGTTGGACATCCTCCGTAGCTGTCATCAGTTCAACAACTTGACTCATGCGTTTTTGGGCATTTAATCGTCGCACGGCTGTATTGAGAATCCGGGGAATGTCTGCCGCCTCTATATCTGTATTATCCGCTAACTCTCGTACAATTGCCTCAGCTTTATCCAGGGGATTGAGGTCTTCTCGATGTAACGATGTTAGTAGTGCTTTCCGGTGCAAGGCAACGGGTTCGGAAATAATCACGGCATGGAGATTTTGCCAACCCAAAGCTCTAGCGCTGCGCCAGCGCCGTTCCCCATCAAAGATGACTAAATCACCTCGCCGCATTAAAATAATTGGTTCAAGTTGTCCATCCTTCTCCAAAGAGCGGGACATGGACTCGACACTCTCACTTAAAAAGGTTTGTCGGGGTTGCTCTGGGTTTGGTTGAATTTGTTCAATGGGAATGGACAAAATGCCTGCGGTTGATTCCAATTGCTCTCGCAGGGCAGCGAGTTGAGTTTCTAATTCGTTTGAACCCGCCGCTCGGAGTTCTTCAATTTCTATCTTGAGACGCTGAATTTCTTCCTCAGCTTCTGATAGCTGTTGAGACTGCTTGGCGGCTGAAAAATAACTGGTTAAGTCAGGTGCTTTACGGTTACTCATGATAATTCATTCACCATTCAAATTATTGATGCTAAAGAGGAAGCGATTTCTTTAAAATCAGCCAACGCTGAATGGGAAGGGCGGTGAAGATGTAAGGGTAATCCTTGTCCGCTAGCATTGGCAAATTCAGTACTATTGCGAATAGCTGGAAAGGTGCGGATACCCATCTGTTCTAACTGAAGTGGCAATGACTGATTAAGCTGTCGGTGAACGGCTCTTTTGCGGTCATATTGGCAGGGTACAAATCCTAAAATCTCTGGTTGGGGTTTGAGGCGCAGGTGTCGGCAGTGATAGTAATACCACTCCAGTAAACGAGCCGCTCCTTGAACGGATTTGGGTTCGAGTTGCACGGGAACTACGATATGGGTGCAGGCAGCTAATGCCATCAAGGGTAGAGGACCCAGGGTGGCTGGACAGTCAAAAATAATTAGATCGTGTTCGAGGGGTTGGTCGGTTAAGCTGTCATCTAATAGGTAGGCTCCCCGTTTATGTAAGACAAGTTCATCTGCGGTTTGGGTCAGTATCATTCCTCCTTGGCAGATGGCAACGTTGTCGATGTGATTCGTCCAGCACGGAATTAGAGGCCAAGAGCCATCAAAATTATCGTTCAGTACAGCCGCTAGTGTTTGTTCGGGTTCAGGTGGTGTTAACCCACAAAAGAGGGTCAGTGATCCTTGGGGATCGAGATCCATGAGCGCTACTTTGAATCTGCGCTTTGCCAGTTCATAAGCCAGATGAACTGAAAGTGTGGTTTTTCCACTGCCACCAGCATTGCTGATTACCGCCAGTCGAATTTGCATATCTAGGCAAGTTGAGTGCTATTGGAGCATCATATATCGATATATGATCTGGGGGAAGTAGGCACGACGAAAATTTAATCAGGAGCGCGATCGTACATAAGTAGGGGCTGCTGAATAAGTGGTGTGGTGAGGGGGAGCGGGGGAAGCCGGGGAAGCTGGGGGAGCAAGGGTACATTTTCAGTGATAGTGGTACAAGGGTTTTGATGAGTTTTATTCTCTTTCCTGGAAGATGAGCCAATGTCAATGCTACTCAAAGTATTGATGGCTAATGGTTTTTGGGTTGTGCAGCAAACCCTAAGTAAGGCGACTAAAAAAATCGCGGGAAGTCGCTTGGTGAGGAAATTTCGGGTTTTTGTTTGGGGGATTAATCCAGTTGTCCTCTTGAGCGGAGGAATTTATCGGGGTTGTAATGTTTATACGAAGGTGCGATTGTGGTCAATCGCAAATTTGTGCGCCATGGCGCACAAATTTCCCCCGCTAACCTGGCGAAAAGATAGGGTTCTGAACTGTTGCGGGGAAAATTGTAGAAAATGGTAGATATAGCAATCCTATTTTTGACGGTATTCCCGCGCGATCGCATGCCGATTCGTGTCGTGTCGAGACCTTAATTGATAACGGGTTGCTCTGTTCGACGACCCCTGGGAACGCTTGGTTTGATGGGATTAGATGGGTCAACCTGGGAAAGTGCGATCGCTTCCCTGGAGTTGTCCCCTCATCCCAATTCAGATAACCTTCTACCCATGTCTCATATTTGTCAGCAAGCAGTATTCGGATGGGTTGAGTTGACCATGCCAATGGCACTATAATCCCGATAACGCTACTTACCCGTCTTTGTGTATGAGTACTCAAGTAACCCGCAACCAGCCTCTACAGTCGGAAATCATTAAAGCATGGCAGAAAGGTTATGAGTCTCAGCCCCATGAATATAGCTACTGGATTAATGATATTGAAGGACAAGTTCCTCCTGAACTTAAAGGAACCTTTTTTCGTAATGGTCCAGGACTATTCGAGATTAACGGGCAGCCCATTGCTCATCCCTTTGACGGAGACGGTATGATTTGTGCCTTTTCCTTCAAAGAGGGAAACGTACACTTCAAAAACAAATTTGTCCGCACAGAAGGATATGTCAAAGAACAAGATGCTGGCAAGATTCTCTACAGAGGTTTTGGTACACAGAAACCTGGTGGTTGGCTAAAAAATATCTTTGATTTAAGGTTTAAAAATGTAGCCAATACCAGTGTTGTCTATTGGCATAATAAAATTTTGGCACTGTGGGAAGGCGGCAATCCCCATCATCTAGACCCAGCGACTCTAGATACGAAAGGACTCGATACCTTAAACGGTATTTTGAAACCCAATCAACCGTTTTCCGCTCATCCAAAAATTTTCTATGACCCAGAAACCCAACAAAAAATTCTCATTAATTTTGGCGTTGTCACCAACTTATCAAGTCAGCTACATATCTGGGAAATCGACCAATCAGAGAAACTCTTAGCCACCCATCAGCATCAGCTTTCCGGCTTCCCTCTGCTGCATGATATGTTGATTACTCCTCATTATTATATTTTCTTCCATGTTCCCTTTAAAATTCAGCCCTTGCCATTCCTGTTCGGACAGAAAAGTATTGCTGAATGCTTAAAATTTGACAATCAATCCCCAACTAAGCTGATCGTGATTTCTCGTCAATCTCCCCATGAAATGAAAATCCTTGAAACCGATCCTTTCTTTGTTTTTCACCATGTAAATGCTTGGGAAAAAGAGGGAAAACTTTATTTGGACTCTATTTGTTATGATTCCTTCTTTGAAACCGATTCAAGTATAAATTTTCGAGAAGACGATCTAGACCTTTCCCATCTCCCTAAAGGGCAATTATTGCGCTTTGAGATTGACATAGTTCAAGAACAGGTCAGTTACAAAACCTTAGAAACAACTCCCTTAGAAATGCCCATCATTCATCCTGAAAAACAGGGGTATGAATATCGTTATGTGTATCTCAATTGTGCTGATGAATCTATAGGCAGCATCTTACAACAGGGCATCCGTAAAATTGATATGCATACCGGAGACAAACAAGATTTTTCTGTTGCCCCTTATAGTTTTGTTACAGAACCGATGTTTATTCCCTCACCCAATGCCTCCACGGAGGATGATGGTTGGCTTTTGACATTGGTCTATAATGCGGCTGAACATTGCTCAGAATTATTGGTTCTGGATGCCCGTGATCTGACAAAAGACCCCATGGCAAAGTTAAAGCTGAGTCACCCTATTCCCCATGGTTTCCACGGACATTGGACAAATCAGCTTTTTATCTAAGTTTCATAACCAGACTATGGAAGACCTACTCTCACAGTTATACGCCCAGGTACTCGACCCATCCATTACTCCCCTCAGTGAGGAACACCAACAGCGACTTCAGCAATGTTCTATTGATGAAAATAGTCCTGGCACCATTCTGCGTGACTTTCAAACTCTGCTAGACTTCCTGCACCCCAATGGAACTCAAGTCAGTGGCAGAAATAACGTCTTTCCCCTTAAATTGCTACCTGAAATTAACTCCCGTCTGAGTCATCCCATCCAAACTAATCTCAAACGCCCTCAACAAAAGTCATACCCCTACATCAATGGACTCTATTTATTATTACGCGCCTCTGGGCTATCTCAAGTTAAACGCAAGGGAAAAAAACAAATCCTGGTTTTAGACGAAACTGTACTCCAATCCTGGACAAACCTTAACCCTACCGAACGCTATTTCACTCTCCTGGAAGCTTGGATGATTTTTGGGAATGAAGAAATTTTAGGAGAACGCTATGATTTAATGGGAAACCTGTTCAAATGCGTCCAATTTTGGTCAAGACTTCCTGAAAACGGCTTCAGCATTGCCAAATATAGCGACCAAAAGGAATTCTCCTATTCGCCAGGACTTTACAACATCGCCCTTCTGGATTTATTTGGCTTCCTCTCGGTGGAATCGGGACAACCCGAAGCGGGACAAGGATGGCGGATTACTCATTTACATCCCTTGCCCTTTGGTGATGCTATGGTGCGGTTTTTGTTTACCCTTTGTGGTAAAAAAGATTTTACTTGGGAGTCTCAGGGTAAGGTCAATGTCACCTTCGGAGAGTTACAACCCCATTTTCAACCCTTCTTTCCGGAATGGAAAAATAATTTAGTTCTGACAAATAACGAGTTCACGGATGGGATTTATGTTTTTAAAGTGTCCCTGGAAAAGGCTTGGCGGCGCATTGCCATTCCCGCCAATTTTGAATTAGAGGGGTTAAGCGATAGTATCCTGGATGCCTTTGACTTTGATCATGACCATTTGCATCAATTTATTTACAAAGACCGCTTGGGTCGTAGGGGACAGATAAGTCATCCCTACTGCGACGAATTGCCTTCAACAGCAGAGGTTTGTGTGGGTGAATTGCCACTACAACCGGGGGACAGGATGATATTTCTCTTTGATTTTGGTGATCATTGGGAGTTTGATATGCAACTCGAAGAAATTCAGCCGCCTAATGCCAAAATCAAAATGCCCCAGATTCTAAAACGGTATGGTGAAGCGCCTTCACAGTATTGGGATGAAGAGGAAGATTGGGAGGAAGACGAGGATTGGGATGGAGATGATGAATAGGAAGGTTCAATCAAAAAACACTCAGTACAGGCAGATGGCAAAAGGTTTCAAGGAAAAAGCACCAAAATAGTACCATGAAAAAGCTATTGTTCGGTCTGAAAACGTTTTCCCTGATGGTATTCTGGGGATTGGTGATGAGTGCCAGCACTAGGGCGAGCGCTGGTTTTAAGCCGAGTTCATCTAATCAGGAAAATCGGACGTTTTCAGAAACCTTAGTCGCAGGTCATAAGGGTCTACAATTCAAACGGTGGAGAAGCCAGGAAACTCGACGCTTTTCAGGAGGAATGGCAAGGTGTGCTGGTAAAGCTCAAGTTAATTTAACACCTTTATTACCACAGTTACCGACACCTGATAAAATTCCGGTTGAGTTGACGGTAGAGGCAAATCCAACATTTTTAGTTTATGTGGGTGAGAGTAAGTTTCCCGTAAAGGAAGCTCAGTTTACACTGCTTAATGGAAAAGGTGATAGAGTCATTTATGAAAAAGCTATCTCCCTGCAAGACAAAGTTCCGGGATTTGTTCGTATTAGTCTACCCGAAACCACTCAAATTGATTCAGAGCAGGATTTGTTAGAGGTTGATAAAACCTACAATTGGTATTTTACCATACCCTATGATCCGAATGATGGGAGTTTAGATCCTACTATACAAGGAGTGGTGAAGCGAATTGCCAAAGAAGAGTCTCTGGTGCAAGAATTAGCCAAAACGCCAGAGATGAACCACCCGAAAGTGTATGCAGATTATGGAATTTGGACAGAAACAGTGAGTTCGCTGGCGCAATTACGGGAGCGTTATCCAGATAATCCTCAACTTGAAGCGGATTGGATAGATCTGTTGGAATCTGTGGGTTTGGATAATCGGGTTCCCGAATATAGTGTTAATCGTTCTGAGTCTTAGACTAACAAGATGATGTAGATTGAAGGTTCATGGAACAAGCGTGTAACCCGGGGCAAATTAGTATGTATAATGTCACGTTTGTCAACCTGGAGCGTGGGTTATAGCAAAAGGCAGAGGGCAGAAGGCAGTGGTTCGGCAGGACTTCGGCGTGAGCGCGGCAACTGAGCCTGTCGAAGTTCAGTCGAACGCTCACCAACCGGGCAGAAGGGAAGAGATTGACTGGTCAAGGTTTGGCGCATTTTGCTGTGTCCTAATCGCCTTGGCGACTGCTATACATTAGGCAATACTCGACCAGTTAAGGCTTCTTGAGGACAAACCGCATTAGCATTAGATCCCGGTCATTAAACAAACGCCAAGCTTCGGCTAAGTAGCACTGATATTTATTATAATTCTGAACTCCGACCAATTCAATGGCTGCTGTTTGATTAGCCACTAAACGATTGAACCAGGCTTCTAGAGTAGGTCGATAATCATGAATTGAATGATGGATGACTTTGAGATTAGCTTGTTCAAAGATATCTAGATGTTTTTTAAAGCGGGTGAGTTCCGAGCCAGGAAAGATGTTTAAGGCGACAGCGATAAGTCGTGTAGGAATAACGTCTTCCATCTGGCAGAAAAACTGATGAACAAGTTTGCCGTTGGGTTTCAATGCCTTTGATAAGTTTTGGCAAAGGGGAAGAAGTTCGTTTTCGCGGACGTGTTCAATGCTACCTATGGAAAAAATTGTATCAAAGGCATTGGCGTCATAGTCCAGGGTAATAAAGTCTTTTAATTCGACATTGAAGCCATACTGTTCATCAATAAAGTTTTTCTGGGCTTGGGATAGGGTATATCCATAGAGGTGATCAGCATGGCTAGTTTGTTTATGAATTTTCTTGAGCATCGCGCCCCAGCCACAACCTAATTCCAATATTTTTCTCCCGGTTGGGGATTGATTAAGTTGAGCAAATAGTTGGCTTTATTTTCCTGAGCATCTTCTAGAGTATCGGTGGCATTGATAAAATCGCCAGCGCTATAAAACATATAGGTATTGTCGAGAAAGAGTTGATAAAATTGATTGGAGATATCATAATGTTCAGAGATGCCTACTTGGTGTTCTTTGAAGGAAAAGGATTGCCTGTAGTAAACATCGCGAAATAGTCGCCGTAAAAAGGAAGGGGGATAGTTAGCATAAAACCATTCAACGAAGGGATGCTGGGGCTTGGTAAAATAATCCCAGGTTTCTTGAGGGTCGAGGGCTTGAGTGCTTCTTGAACGGTATAAAAATCGGGCATAGGTTGCTCCGAAAAGTAGAGTTTCGGGGAGCAACAAAAGAAATCGTTTAAGTTGGGATAGCGTTGTGGTCATAAATTGGAAGCGTTGGAATTATACAGTATTCTTTGCACAGCAAGGTACAAGTATTAAACTAGGCATAGATACACTTATAGGAACAGTCCGAGAGCCAATATTTACAGAGAAAAGTAATACTGTAGATTTATGTATATCCTCTGGATAACTCGTTTGTATCTCTATCCTATCTTCGTGTTCTTGCTTCCAAGTACGCAATAACTCAATTGGATACCTCTCTGGATGATTATCTATTTCTTTATGGCATTGCTGGCACAAAAGCATCAGGTTATGAAAGTCTACTTGCAATTCTTCTGATTGCTCTGTTCCTCGTGGACCATCTTTACTTGAGCCAATAATATGTGCAACTTCTGCAAAATTGCCTTCACTTAAAGTTAAACCGTTATACCAAACAGGTTTATTGCATCCTTTAAATTCGCAACGCCCTGCGGATTTTACCCAGAGTTTTAATTTTGTTGATTCGGGTATGCTTTTTCTTTTTACCATAACTTATAATATCGGAAATAGTTTTAATTTTAGCGATTTAGGTATAATTTTTATTGTTGCTATAACTTACAAGATTGGAAAGTTATGACCAAACACTTTTTGCAGTTTGACACATGCACTCAAGGGATCGAGTTCATTTACTGCACTAAACCATGCACTAGACAAAGTATCTCGCAAAACTAGCAATTTTTCTTTTAGTGACAACATTTGATTATTAGTCATTTTTTCAAAAAGATCATTATAAGGTTGGACTGGAAGTTTTACGCTTATTTGATTGTTCCAAGTGAACATACCAATCATCCCAGTGACAACATTGTGCAATGCCTTCAAATCATTATATTGATAATTATAGGAACTGTAAACATAATCTTTTTGTGGCGTGAAAAGATCGTAGCAACAAGCGGTTAAAGCTATTCCCGTTGGTCGTCCTGTTACCGTTGAAGAAAAGTTATAGCTTTTCCATCGTTTTAAATACCTTACAATCCGACGAAACTGCTCCCTGTCAGAACGGTCAGTAATCTTTTATTTAAGGAGTTCTTTAAGCTTAAATGGTTCAGATAATTCCCAAATCTTTTTATCTTCAGATGAACCTATAAAGCCTTTTGCAATATGGTTTACTTCATTGCCCCAATAATTATCAGTGGAATAAATAGCCAAGTCAACATGAAACCATTTGGCCGCATTTTTATGATATTGAACTCTTACACAAGGTCTTTTTATCTCAACTGTTCTTGCTGCTACTGTATTTAGGGCATGATAAACCCACTCTTTAACCTGAACCGGTCTATGACTATTTTTTGAAAAATTAAAAACGATACCTACATCAATATCATAATCTTCACCTAAAATAGGTTGTACGCCTGTTGCCAGGTCATAACTTCCCTGATTAAAATAAGAAAAACTAGGTGTATATGGATAAAATACTCTTTTCAATCCGTCTCTTAAATCACCAACAACTAAATCTCTTTTGTCACGCAATGGTTGACTCCCATCAAAATCAATTCTGATAGCATCATGAAATTTTATAAACTGCGACTGAATCTTTTCCATTATTGAATTTTGATTTTTTAGAAAAATTTTATCTCAATTTCCAAAATTATAGCATACGAAAATATTACTTGTCTGATGTAACCAGTTGCATCTAAATGTAAAACAGCGGTAATTTTTAGTTGGCTGGTAAATTTTGGTTTTGGGTTAGACTAACGCCATCTGTGGCATTAGCCTAAAGTTCAATAGATACTGGCAAGGATGTCTGAACAGTAAAAAAGCTCCTATTCTAGAGGTAAGTCTACTGACTATTCACGATTCTCTGTCGCAATTGAGTATAACGCTGCTGCTGATTCGTTTGATTTAAGGCAATAGCAATGGCTTTCTTTGACCCGATGACAATGGCGAGTTTCTGGGCGCGAGTGAGTCCGGTGTAGAGGAGGTTGCGTGATAGCATTAGGTAATGTTGGGTATATAAGGGGAGAATCACCACCGGATATTCGGAACCCTGGCTTTTGTGAATCGTTACCGCCCAGGCTAAGGTAATCTCATTCAGGTCAGCGTAATCATAGGTAACCATTCGCCCTTGATACTGTACCTTCACCTCCTGTTCGGTGGTATCAATCGCCGCGATGACACCCAAATCCCCATTAAAAACATCTCGCTGGTAATCGTTGGTCTGTTGAATCACGCGATCGCCTACTCTTAAAGTTATGCCACCGCGACCTATCTCCACTTTATCGGGACTGGGGGGATTAATTAACTGTTGCAGTACCTGATTAAAATTCCGAGTTCCTACAGCGCCTCGTGTCATTGGACAAAGTACCTGCACATCCGAGGCGGGATTAAACCCCAGATTGGGGATTAAATCAGAAATCAACTCACAAACCACCTGCACCCCATGTTCCGGTTCAAATCCGCCCCCATGCCAAAGACAATCAGAACGGGGAGTATCTGAGATTGGCTCTATACTAGGATACTGCCCTCGGTTAATGTGGTGAGCAGCGGTGACAATGGCACTCTGTTGGGCTTGGCGGAACACTTGGGTTAAGCGTACCACCGGGACTTGACCAGAATGGATTAAATCGGAGAGGACGTTTCCTGGACCCACTGACGGAAGTTGGTCAATATCTCCCACCAGCAGCAATTGAGCCTCCTGGGGGACAGCTTTAAGCAGGGAATACGCCAAGAATAAATCCAGCATACTCGCCTCATCGACTACAATCGCCTGATAGGGTAAAGGATTATCGGCGTCATAGTGGAAACTCATTGTCTTGGGGTCAAACGATAGCAGCCGATGAATCGTCTTGGCTTCTAACCCCGTCATTTCCGTTAACCGTTGCGCCGCGCGTCCCGTGGGTGCGGCTAATCCCAGGGATTTACCCATGGCTTTCCACAGGGAGACAATGGTATGGGTGGTGAAGGTTTTGCCACAGCCGGGTCCTCCGGTGAGAATCATTAACGGCGCGGAGGCGGCGATTTCCACAGCTTGCTGCTGCTGGGGGGAGAGTTGAATCGAACGGCTGGCGGTAAACCGAGAAATCCAGTTGCGGACACGGGGTAAATCCACGGGGTTCTGATGGCGTAGATGCTGTGCCAGTCTTTGTCCTAGATTCTGTTCGGTGTAGTAAAATGTGGGTTTATAACACAGGGGTGGTGCATCGGGCTGAGTCTCGATCACTAGGTCTTGTTGTTCACTGGTGTGAGTGATGATTCGGGCGATCGCATCTTCGTCTGGGGTATGAGAGTCGGTTATCAGTAGGGAATGGGTGCGTTTAATCAGTTCCGGTTGGGGTAAATAGCAATGTCCATCTTCAGCGGCTTCTGTTAAACTATGAACCAATCCGGCGCTGTAGCGAAATTCGGAATCGGCGGGAACGCCTAAGTTTCGGGCAATTTTATCGGCGCTGAGGAAGCCAATCCCATAGATGTCGGCGGCGAGTTGATAGGGGTTTTCAGTAACAGTTGCGATCGCACGTTCCCCATATTGCTTATAAATCTTCACCGCGTAGGTAGTGGAAACCCCATGTCCTTGTAAGAATACCATCACCTCTTTAATCGCTTTCTGGGTTTCCCACGCCTGTTGGATCATGCGGATGCGCTTTTTAGCAATCCCTTTTACCTCGACGAGTCGTTCGATGTGATTTTCGATGACATCTAGGGTATCGAGTCCAAAATGGGCGACAATCCGTTTAGCGGTAACGGGTCCAACGCCTTTGATGAGTCCACTTCCTAGATATTTTTCAATTCCCGTTAAGGTGGCGGGTTTGGTTTCTTTGTATTGGGTAACTTGAAACTGAGTACCATACTGAGGATGATCCCGCCAAAATCCGGTGAGTTGCAGGGTTTGTCCAGGTTGAATATTGGCGAAACTGCCAACAATGGTGGTTAGTTCTTTGACTTTGGGGCGTTGTAAACGGGCGACAGTATAGCCGGATTCAGCGGAATGATAGGTTAATCGTTCCACCACGCCTGTTAGGGTTTCGTAGTGGGGAGTTGCTTTGATTGGTGGAGAGGATGAGGTGGACAAAAAGGGTTATCGTAGCCGTTAATAGAGTTTATCCTCATCTTAGCGAGATGATAGCAAGGCAAATGGGGGTAAGTGTATGTGCCTAAATTTAAGTGCGATTGTTATCATGAGCTAATGAATCTATGAAAAAATCCCCCATCAAATGAGGTTGTTAGCGTCCAAACTGTAGAAAATAACCGCTGCACTACCCCAACAGAAGGGTAGCGATCGCACTCTTCATCGCCACCCGATTATTCAATCAAATCGCTCTTACCCCAAATACAATCACTAACCATCCAGCCATTAAGATTAATCCCAATCCCGACAAAATTTTTGTGGTTCGGTTGGCTTTGAGTAATATGTCTTGATAGGAACGTTGATGATCCTGAATCATTAGAAAAGCGGGTTGACTAATAATAGGAGAGAAAATCCGACTGAGTATCAGTCGCCCAAAGAAGTTTAAACTCCAGAAAAACCGACGCAGGGGTGCTTGATTATACTGCCAGGGAAAGGCAAATCGGACAAGCTGAACCACAGCCTTGACATCCGGACATCGCTGTGATTCATATTCAGGTAAGGCTTGGCAGAGATTGTTCTCATATTTAGCCAGTATTTCATTCAGAATATACACGTCCTCTAAGGCTGAATTTACCCCTTGTCCAATGTCAGGCGGAAAGCAATGAACAGCATCGCCTAAGAGTACGATAAAAGCAGCCGACTGATTTTGACTGTCTTGATTATTTAACTCAGAATACAATCCCGCACAATATTGAGGCGTGGGAAAAGCACCGCCTTCACTTAAAGCAAATCGCTTGGCTTCTTCCGGAGAGACAATTTGCCGTATGGGTAGTTGAGGAAAGGCTTGCTCTAAAAAACAGGTTTTCGATTAGGATTTACAATCGGCAATTTTGAAGTTTTGCGGCTACCATTCGGTTTAATCCGCGTCAGGTAAAAGTCTGTACTGGGAACGCTGATATTTGCTAGTTCCTCGGTGAGTCCCAGAAAATCCGTTAATTTTTGCCCCCGACCATCAATGAGATAATTGAAGGCTTTATCGGGTTCATAGTAATCAGCCGCCGCCCGTTTTTCTAGGACTGTAATAGTTGTCCATCCGCGTTTGGCAAGCATTAAGGCAGTGGCAAGTCCGGCGGGACCTCCACCAACAATTAATACATCTCGCTGACGATCGTCGCTCATTTGCATAGCTAGGGGACTGGGGAGTATCCTATTTGGGGATAAGGTTTTTTAGGGCGATGACTACCTCCCCTAAACCATGACTATCCTAGAGTTTGAATTATTATAACTTGTGCGTGCGATCGCTCTTTCTGACTCATCACCTTTCCGATACCATCGGATTTGTCAGGATAGGGCTGAAGGTGATGACGCCAACCCTCTTAAATTAGGGTTTTTCATTCTCAACAAGTTCAACTGTTGAATAGAAACAGCCGATCATTCTGGTCGTCACGGCGCTTGCCCCGTACCTTGACGCTAAATTTAGAGGTTGGGCTTAGCCCCGGCAGTCGCCTGCGTACAAACTGTAAGGCATTCATGGGGGTGGCTTGCGCTATCATGGGATGGCTCCCCTCGTTAGTCATCTGGTTAAGCTGGGACTCGCATAAGCCCGCTCCAAATATCAGGTTAGAGCGAATGAAAGCTGATTTTCTACCGCCCTCAGTTGTTGACATTCAAGACAAAGATGCGATCGCTCTTATTCAACAGCTTCAACGTCGGGTAATTCAGGTTCCCTTTGAGCTAGGCACAACCCCGATCGCAACTGCCTACGTTCACCATTCTCCCGCTCAATCAGCTTCCCAACCTACCGCCGCACCGATTCTGTTGTTACCCGGATTTGATAGTTCCCTGCTGGAGTTCCGGCGTTTGCTCCCTTTATTAACAACCCAGCACGAGACTTGGACGGTGGATCTGTTTGGCTCTGGATTTACAGAGTATGTTCCCACCCTTCCCGTCAATCCTCAAACCATTCATTCGGCAACACCTTTTTAGCGTTATAGAAACCTGGATTGGGCAACCTGTAGTGCTGGTTGGGGCATCGTTAGGAGGTGCAGTGGCGATCGACTTTGCCTTAAATTATCCTAACTGGGTGCGATCTGCGCTTCGCAGCAGCGCTTCGCTATCGCTGGTTCTAATTAACTCGGTTGGCTTTTCTGGCAGTTTTCCAGTTGGACAGTTTCTGCCGCATCCCCTGATTGAATTAGGGGCGAATTGGCTGCACTTCCGCAAACAGGCTGCCCTCACTGCTGCTTTAGCGTTGCCAATGATTGACCCAATGCTACTCGATGCGCTGCGCTGTTCTTTGCTACATCAGGAGATGCCAGGATGGAAAGGAGCGATCGCGTCCTTCACCCAAAGTGGAGGTTACGCTAATTTGCGATCTCGTATCGCTCAGGTAAACCATCCTACCCTGATTTTGTGGGGAGAAGCTGATGATGTATTGGGGATGGACGATGCAACCAAGTTTGAACAGTCAATTTCAGGCAGTCAACTGATTTGGATTCTCCAAGCTAGTCATGTACCTCACTTCGATCGACCTCAATCTGTTGCCGCACATCTGCTGACATTTGCCTGACGCATCGGACATTAATCGCCTATTTGTTTGTGTTATGTATGAGTGAGAGAAAGCCTACTTATCCGGTTAGCTGGAATATTGCGTGCAAACTTGACATGCTTCCAATCGCCACTTTGTGCGCCATGGCGCACAAATTTTCCCCGCCAACCAGCGCCAAATTCTCCCTTGATGATTCGGTGAAATAACCTTCCAGGGATGCCAATTTGTATGTATACTGAACCAACCTTCTAGTATTAACTACCACATTTTGCCCTTAGGGGATCGGCTAACGTTGTAGGAAAACACCAATTATACGACGCTACGCCATTGTTGATATCTTCAATCAATTTAGCTGTTTGCTCTTCCTTGCTACTCCACCCCTTCTCCTGATAAAGCTTTCTAGCTGTCTCCAAGTTCCTTATTCCTTGTTGCTTCAAGTTTTCTGCCTCTGTCTTACTTTCGTACCGAGTTGCTTGGCTTTGTTTTAAATTACGCCGTGCCATTCTTATATAAACGTCAACGTTCTTGGGATCTACCTGTAAGATTTCTTGATAAATAAGGTCTAACTTTTCATCGTTGTCAGGACGAGTTGAATGACTGAGTAGCTTTTCTTCCTTAAATAAAGCAACGAGAGCCTGACTCTTGTCTCTTGTGTTTTGACTCGACAGTTGGTTGATATTTTTATAGAGATTATCTTCTCTGTTCCTCAACCTTGTGCCAGAATAGACACCAACGATAATCCCTAAAACCAATAAACCAGACAAAAACTTTCCCGACAATAGGCTGGCTATTATCTGGAGTAAGTCCATATCATTTTTATTCCTAAACATCGTGAATTAAAGGTTTCACTAAATTTGGTTATGCCACTTTATCTCCCTCAAATCAGCTCCAATTCAACCCCCATACGAGTTAGTCCCAAAGATAGAGAGATAAAAGTTATCTCCAACCCATAACCCAAATTAGCTTCCTTCAACTTCCATGCCTAAATCAGTCCCTTGATATCTATCAAAAGATAGAAAACAAAAATTTCAATAACTTTGCCGAAGACTACACTGAAGATGCTGATAGACTCGATAACCTCCATGCATACATTCCAGACCACCAAGCGGCATCTATTCAAGATACCGCCTCAAGATAAAATAGCAGCCTCTCTAAAACTCTTCCCAAGACGCTATTTCCGCTTCTGAATAAAACTTCGGTTCGTATTTCATCGGCGTCTGGTATTCAATCTCATCAGCTTCAATCAAACCCTGAGACAACCCCTCTTCTAAATCTAAACCTTGCATCGGCATAGGGTTAGATAACGCCGATTGTCCGTCATCAGGAATTGGGTACGACGATGTGATTTCACCATGACGAATCCAAATTTGCTCAATTTGGTCAATCTCTTCCCTACTTAAACCATGGCGTAACATCCGTTCGCGGGTAGACAGTTTCATCTGTCCATCGGCGTAATAATCTTGTGCAATCCAACGCTCTAACTCTGACATCTTATCCAATTAAGTATGACAATTACTCTTAACCATTTTGACACAAAACTCCAAATTGACACCGGGGTTAAAGAAGAACTCAAAAACTCCCTGGCTGAATATTTATTTGCCGATACAAAATTTGCCATCGGACATATCTACGAACAGAGTACAACTCCTGAGGACTTACAACGCCTAGAGGGGATGAGTCCTCAATTTTCCAACCGACTCAAAGTTTACTTTGCTTCAGATGAAGTGAGGGAAAAAGTTTATCCCAAAATGAGCGACGGCGCGGCTTACGGCTCTCTCATTTTCACCCCTTGCCAAGATTTTAAAGAACTACAAAATATTCGCATCCTTGTCATCGATGACGAAACCGGTGAAAACGGAGATATTATCCCGCTTTCCCAGGGCAAAAAACTGGTTGGTGACTGCTACGGGCGGATAAGAACAGACCTCGCTCAAGAACTAACAGGAAACACTACGACTCCGTTCCAATTCCGCCTGGGTATCAAGCCTCAAGAGAATAACAACGTTCATCGCATTGCTAAAGGAACCCTAGCCCCCAGTCGCCAACTAGAAACCCTGGGTCAGCCTAAAATAACCCAGTTATCTGGAGGACAAACTCAGGTTAAAATAGGTTACGACCTCGTCCTGGCGACTAGCTCTTTCAAAGGTCGCAAAGACGCTACTCAAATCCAACCAGGAGAGTATACTTTAACCGTTGGCATTGGCGTCAAGACTCTAGCCAGATACGGCAAACACAGCCTTGGCACTCAGGTTTTAGTCAACTATCCTCAAGCTGTTGAAACCGATATCATTCCCCGGCTGAATCAGAAAGCTGAACAGCTTGTCGCCATCCAATCTGACCCCAGAAAAATCGCTCAGTACTTCCTGCAAAAACACGCCAAACGATTGCAGCTAATCTCTGCCAATCAAGATAAACAAACACCAAACCCCCAACCCATAGACCTGAAAAACTTCGATGATGTTTTCCAGCTTATAGAAAACATCGACCAGGAAGAAAACCTCGACTCCGAAACCGAATCCCATCAAAACCAATCATCGAGCCAATCCTTTTACTCCATCTTAAAGAACTGCGTAGACTATCATCCCCAACTACTGGAACATCCCAATATTGTTAGTAAACTCAGAACACTCATCCGTAACGAATGGATGGACATTGCCACTGGACGGGCTATAGAATTCCAGTCAGGATTAGCTCAACCCAGTCTCGACCTAAAAAAAGATGAAGTCTGTGTTCCTTATATTGCACAAGGAGAAAAACTCATTGTCACTCGCTCTCCCCTAGTCAACTCCAATGGTGTAATTATCCTCACCAATCGGCATTTGAAAGAATTTCAACAGGAACAAGGTACCGTTCACATTCACCCCGAAACCGCTGCTACTTACCTACAAGCCGACTTTGATGGAGACTGTCTCGCCTACTCCCTTGCCCAAGAATACCCCACATTAGCGGCTGAAGTAGAACAAAAGCAGCATCCTCTTAACCGACACGCCAATGTTATCAAAGCAGAAAAACAAGAATACATCGCCTCCACATTTGCCGAAATCGCCCTAGCCGCTAGTTCTAACCAAATTGGTATCATCGCCAACGATATCCAAAAAGCCGTCACTCTCGAATGCGAAACCCAATCCCTTCCCCCAGCCGAAAAACGCGGCTATCTGCAAAATCTCGCCCATCAATTCCGCCAAATCCTGGCTAACGGTGAAACTATTCACCACCTTGACATTCCAGATGCCAAAAAACCCCCCTGTTTATCACTCCACGAAAAGCTTAACACCCTTGCCACCTATACTCCTCAATTTGACTCCGATGAAATTGAAAACCGACTCCAGATTGCCAAACGACTATTCTTTGAAACCGTTGACGTTCTCTCCAACGAACTGCAAACGGCTGTCGATGGTGCCAAAAGTGCCGCTCGCCCCAATCAAGATATCCTTACCTTTACCCGCACCATTCTCAATGTCCGAGATGTGGAGTGGATTCGAGATAAAAAATCCCTGGAAGCTTTCGACAGTCGCCCGATGAAAAGTGGGAACTATTCTCCCATCGACAGAATGATTCAACTTACCAATCAATTTTGGAGTTCACATCAACTTGAATCCCTTCCCACCCATCAATTTGCCAACTTTTTTGACCCAAATTACACCCAACACCAGGAATGCCTTGCCCAGGAAATCGTCAGCACCTACAATTCGTTCTATGCCCGTGCCGTAGCCCTAAAGAACCAAGCTCAAAATGAACCGGGTCCTCAACTAATTGCCACCTCAGCCACATCTGGCAAGTCAATTACCCTCACGAATCTTATCCAATACAATCATCCCAACGTTTGGACTAGCAAATCCCTCACCATTCGCCTGACTGACAACCCCCACAGAACCTCGAAAACGCCGCACCCACTCATGGCTGAAGCCCAAGTTTTCGATAGCCAAGGTCATCCTACTTCTGCTTGGTTACCCCTGGGTACGGTTAGCTTCAATTGTGTCAATGAACAGGGGTTGCGAGATGGGATGATTCTCAAAGGCGCTAAAATTCAACTCCAACAGGGGATCACCCCAGAACAAATCGCCGCCAAGTTCAAAGAAGCGATAACTTACGCCGACAGGATACGAACCAACCACGCCCACGAACAAGACCAACTCCAAGCCGCCATCTGGCATAGTACTCACTCTAGCGACCAAAAAGGGTATGAACAGTATAGTAGGGCTAGTGCCGCGTTTAACATTTTCCCAGAACTTGTCGCCGATCGCGCCCGGGAGTTTCAATTTAGCACTCTCACCCTATCCGGCATACACCACCCCACCAATGAATGGGGTCAGTCATTAAATCATCAAGACATCGAATTTTCCGTTGAACTGGAAACGAGGAACCACCATCCCAACTGGGGGAAGCGGATACTTGTCGTCGATGGTAAGCAAGTGAGTCCTTTTTCGGAAAAGGATTATCAACTTCCGATTGGTACGATGGGCAAAGGAACTCTAATTCCTGCTGAAAGTGCCACCCTCGTTGCTACGACGTCCCCAGGAAACCGGATTAAAATCGGTCAGCTTAGACAGCATGATTTTGCCGGACATGACTTTTCTGGGCAAGCTGTTACTCTGACGATTGACTTCAAAACCACGACGACAAAAAGCGGTAGGACATCCTCGGTTCCTGTCGCTAAAATTGGCGACAAAATTTTAGGAGTTATCGATACTAAGGATAGAAACAAACTGTTGGCTGGGGGACGACTTAAAAGAGGCGCTAGCTTCACCGCTACCTTACACAATAACCCAGCGACGACCGCCGAGCTGAAAATCCAAGGCGACAGCCTAAAATACCCCGAAATCTGGGTCAACAAAAACGTGCTTATGCAACCGAACCCCTTGAAAAATCTACAACCTATTAACTCAGCCGTCGCCACTCATCAGCAAAAAGATATCGCCATGGCAGATGTGGCAACTCAGTTTATCGGCAAAAGTGCTGCACCTGCTGCAACTCCCTCTAGCACCCGCAATTATGCCCACGCTTGGGGTGAGCGTGCCAATACGGGGGAATACTCACCGGAGGATATTATCATGGTTAGTGGCTCCGGTCCGTGGCGGGGGGTTACGACTGAGCAAATCCAGCACAGGTTCGATTCTCACTACAAACCCTTTTTGGATAAAGCGATCAAGGCAGGTAGCGCTTTTGTGGTTGGTAATGCCAAAGGTACAGATAAATTGGTACAGGAGTATTTAAAACAGCAGGGATATAAACTAGAATCCACCAAAGACAATTATATTCAAGCGGTTAAGAAACCAGATATGAGCCTCGACAACCCATCACCCCAGAAAAAAGTTGTCATGTACTGCGATGGTTCTAGCTTGGGTAATCCTGGACAGGGAGGTTGGGGGGTAGTGCTATCCTACACCAACCCTCAAACGGGTCAAACGACGACTCGAGAACTATCAGGCGCTGATTCTGAACAGACGACTAACAGCCGTATGGAAATCCTTGCGGCAATTAAGGGGTTGGAAGCGATTCAAGATACCTGTGAGGTGGAAATCCACACGGATTCTAACTATTTAATTGGGGTGATGCAAGGCAACAAACGCAAAGCGAACCAAGATTTACTGACGCGCCTTGATGAACTCAGTCAAAACCATCAGATTTCCTGGCATCATGTTAAGGGACACTCGGGCAATGCTTTAAATGAACGGTGTGACCAGTTGGCGAAACAAGCGGCTAAAGCGGCTCAACGGTTACCGGAAACCCCACCAACTCCCCAGGTAACTCCTGAAGATGCTTCTGTTTCGGTACCCCAGGAGGTGGAACAACTCCAAGAAACTGTCGCTGCGCTTAAAACTCAAGTTGATCTGCAAAATCGGCAAATTGCCCTGCTGCACCAAACTATCCAAGAGTTACGGGAAACGATCAATGAGCGAACGCTACTCTCCCATGGGTTAGATCCCTCTAATCGTGACAATTTCATGCAGCAGATTGAGACACTCTCGGTGGCGATCGCAGATCAACTCAAGCGCCAAGGGTATCGATTTGACCCAGAAGCACAGATGGGACAGGCTAGGAAACAGAAGCTGGAACGGGTTTCCCCGGATAGCCACGGTACTGAAACAACCTACCAACGTCCTGACTGGGAAAAACAGATGGTTAAAGCGGCTTTTTCTCACCTCAATCCTATCTCCCCCGATAGTCAGGGTCGGAGAATCAGTCAGTTTGGCTGTGACTACATTGCGATCTACACTGATACTGAGTGGGAAAAGTCCCTGAAGATTCTGGATGCTAGTGGCGATCGCGGATTACTTTATAAAGCCTATCAGGGTAAACCGCCATCCGTTGACAAGTTTTCGTCAGCCGAAAAGCAAGGGTTCCACCCGATGACTCAGAAAAGGGTTTTGCCTGAGTTATAAGTTTGGTAAATTATTGGACGGCAATTAATAACAAAAAATTAATAATTGGGAACTGTAACAGGTTATTAATTGATCCCTTTCCCTTTTTCTCAAATCCCCCTCTGAGCCTGTACGCCAAAATCTCTTGATATCAATGACAAAGGAATTATCCCCAGGTAGGGTATCGTGAAACGCCATACTCTGTCCCGAATAATCACCGTTGATGAGGAAAAATCTTAATGATTGATTCACAAGTGTGACAACGATGTGACAAATCTGTGACTAGACAGAAAACCACTGTCAATTCCTGTAACCTGGCGTTTGTAACGTTAGTTGTATACCTTGATGTCAATGGCAAACGTAATCCCATGAAACGGTTCATAAAAACGCGCTCTAAGAGGTTTTCGTCAACACCTGTAAATCCGCAACTTCCCCCAGTCAAACTTAAAACCTTTATATCGGGACATGAAAGTTTTACAGCTTACCAACTTGCTGATAACCAAGTTCTCTTGTCGTTAAATCAAATCGTTCCTTATCCCGGTAGAGAATGCCAAAAAGAGGCACTTGCATTTATCAATTCCAATCACCTTGAAAAAACCCTGGTAACGCTTCCGAATAAGCGTCAATCAACGCTTTATCCCCTACCCACAGTAACCGCCTTCTGGAGTCATCTCAATTCAGTGGGGCAACTGCCAGAACGAGAGAAAAAGCTACTGGCGCTCTTTTTAGCTGAACAACCGATTCAAGTTCTCAATCCTAAGGAGAGAACCCCAATTCTACCGCCTAAAAAACAACTGAGTTTTGTTCATCCCCAACAACTGGCTAAATCCTTTAAAATACACCTCAACCAAGAAATTGAAATTACCATTCTTGCTCAAACGACTAACTACTACATCGACATTTTTGAAGGATTGACCGCCCTAGGGAGTCAACCCACTTGGTTGTTGAACCTTAGTCATTCTAGCCGCAAAAATCAAGCGCTTAAACGAAAGGGTTACAGCGGTCGGATTTATAACCTTGCCTACCAAGACAGTGACGGAATTTTTGAGGTTTCCGCTCTGAAATTTTCCGACTGGTTAGTGGTGTGGGAATATTTTGGAACCAAGGGAAACACTAAAGCTATCGCTATTTTGAGAAGCTTTGCCCACATCAGTTTGCATCAACGAATAAAAGATTCTTGTTTAGTGATGGCGGAATCAAATGCTACTTCTGTTGGACAGAAAGTCCTTCACCTTTCCCCTAACTCCAATACTGATAATCAGTTGGCTCAATAATAATTTGTTTTTCCAGTAGAGATGTAGCAGGTTATGTCTCTACTAGGATGAGTTTAGCTATCGCTTTTTGATGATGAACAGTTAGCTAACTCACTAATCATGAGCTTTGATCAACACCTTAAAGTTGCCGCCTTGAGTAAAACCTTAAGTCCAGAACTCGGATGGGAAGATATTCGGGTAGATAGAGCCAGTTTCTTGGGAAATCCCTTTGAAATTACTGCTACAATGGACAGAGACGCGGTAGTTGAAGCGTTCAGACAGTGGTTGTGGGAAATGATTAAACTGAATCAACACAATCCCAACAGCAAGGTTTCACTCCAGACGTGGACTCAACAAGGATACACCGTAGCCAAACGGTTCAAACATCCAACGGCTAGCCAAGTTGTTAATGAACTAAAACAGCTTTTGCAGAAGTTGAAAGCTGGTAAGAAAATCAGACTTTTGTGTTGGTGTACCCCGCGCTTGTGTCATGCTGATATTATTGTCAGATGCTTGATTAAAGTTGAACATGATGCTAGGTTACAAGGGTTACTGACCTGAATATTAGGACGTTGTTCATCTCCCCTGAGGATCAGACTTGATGATTAAATGCGCCAGAAAAGCGTGACTAAAATTGCCCAACCTGCGAAAAGTGACGTTTGATTCGGGTTAGAATTCCCCATGTCTAGCCAACCACCACAGGGGAGATGTCCCGGAGGTGCATCCAGACTGAAGGTGAGTTCTGCTGGAGTTCGCCATTCGTCTTTTTTAGGAACATACCAGCCAACGCGATCGCTAAATTGTTTGTAGGTATTATAGTTATAGTCTCTGGGTTTACCGCCGACTTGGGTACAGATGTCCCGTTGCACCCGAAAGCCGAACTGTCCTGCACTGTAATGATACCAAAGTTGGTCTATTTGATTCAGGTCAGTTGGCGGGAATTTTTTGATATCATTGTCATTGAGCCATCCTCGTTTTTCTTGTCCAGCAATTTGGCGCATGATTTGGGCAGTTTCTGTGTTGGCGGCTTGCCATTGTCCGCAGGCGAGGAGATAGGCGAGTTGACGATAGGGAAGGGGTAATTGATATCGAACTAGGCGAATTCCTGATTCCCTTAACCCATCATCGGGAATCGGATAGTGGTTGAATTCCGTTGGCGTGGGTAGACGATAGTGGCTAATGGTTCCATTGGGGAGAGTTTCACTATTATGCCAATTTAGCCATGCACAAAATCGATTTTTCTGGGTGATAGTTAGTCCCTGAATCGGTGTTTGAGCTTCTTTGGGGGTAAATTGGTGGGTTGATTCCTGGCTGGGTTGATCAGGTTCATTTGCCTTTTCTAGGGTGTTAAGAAACAGGTGGTATTCTGCATACGTCACATAGCTGGTATCAATTTCCAAAGTTTGATCAATTCGCAGGAAATTACCTAGTCGCCGTGCTAATTTGACCTCAGCGGCTAATTGCGCGATCGCGGAATCAGGAGACGCTAAACCCGCTTCTAGTCGCTGTTTCAACTCTTCCCGCACCTCTGGGTCAACCCTTAACCCCTCTTCGGCACAATCTAGGGCTAATTTTAAGGATACCACAGTGGGCTGGTCTAAGGCGGCATGAATTAAGGGTGTAGCGTTACTTTGGGTAGCATAAAGGCGTAGGGTTTCCGCCCACCAATCGTGATGAATGTTTTGAATTAATAGAGAGTCTTGGTGGGAGTCTTTGATTTGGACGGCGGCTAGATATTCTTGAAAGCTTTTGTGGGAAAATTCGTAGAGTCCGGGTTCCCGTTCAATAATTAAACCACTCACATTTTCAATGGTCTCTAAAAACGCGGCTGGGGTTAACTGGGTTCCGGCGACTTTGGCTAATTCAGCTTGAATAATCTGACTTGCCTGTTCTAAGCTAAACTCACGAGTATTCTGTTCCATTAACCCCAGCGCCAGCACTTGCAGCACCGTCTTTTTCTGGTGGGCGGTTAGGGGTTCGATAATCCCCTTATATTCGCTACGTTTCCCTAACAAAACATCACAAATTTCATCATAAAGTTCCACCCGTCGCCCCGGTAACGCCCCGCGATAACAGTGAACGGTAGCAATCATGGTTAAGAGTAATGGATTCAGCGCCATCGCGGCTAAGGGGGGACTGGTTTGGATGCGTTGAATTAAGTCGTAAGCCTGACGATTTGCCACCTCCCGCACTCCGGGATCATCTTTTCCTAAACGACTCATAATTTCCCGTTGCACATACCAGTTTTGGATAAACTGTTGCATTTGCTGGAGGTTAAAGGGTTGAACTTCTAGAATCGCTTTCACACTAGGAATCGGCGCACTTTGATACCCAAAGGGGCGTGAGGTGAGGATGAATCGGGTATTGGGATAGTCTTGGATTTGTTGATTCACCCAACGACTAATCGTCTGACGTTTAGATTCATCCGCCACTTCATCCAATCCATCGAACATCACCAAACAATCCCGATGACGCAATTTCCCTGCAAACCATTGAGGCGGTGGACTCAATTTGCGGATGGATTCCTGTTGTTCAATCAGTTCTGCTAAAGTAAGGTCAGAGGATGCGATCGCGTCTGCCATTTCCCGAAGATAAACCAGAATTGGCATCAGTTTGGGGGCTTGTTTGTGGGAGTGGCGGTGGCGGTTTTTGGCGTAGGTGAGGGTTAAATGTTCTAGAAGTGTGGTTTTCCCAGAACCGGGCGCGGCGATAATCGCGAGACTACGATACGTCGGCTGAGTACAACTGGCGACTAAAATATCCCAAATACTCAACTCTTGAGAACCACCATCCCGGCGCATCATTTCCCCAGAAATTCGTTCTGCACTCTCTGGGGCGATTCTCAGGGGGACAAAGACTTGTTCTAAATCCAGAGTAAAGGGTCCCTTGGTTTTCAAGCCTTGGGTGCGATAGTCTCGACAAGCATAAATCAAACTCTGATAATATTTCCCTTGAAACTGAGATGTCAATCGCCACCATTGACGGATAATAAAGGTTTCCAGTTGATTAACAATCCAGTCTGAAAAAGGATCAACCAGTTGTTCTAATCGGGCTTCTAGTTTATCGAGAACCCGGTTAATCACTTCCGAGACGAATTTACCGCCAATCGCCAGTAGAGTGACACTAACGGTTAATAATCCCGATAAGGCGGCTTTATCCCATTGACCGAGGCGGATAAAATTAAAGGTTGTAGCCATACCAATACCCGAACTGGGAAACCCCAGATATTTCAGCAGGGTTTGAATCCGTCGTTGTCTGGCTTCCCGGCGAGAAGGAAGCGAGGGCTGGGTTTGGGGAACAGAAGACAGTAATGGTTGCTTGTTTGTCATTTGTTATTCGTCATTCGTCAAAACACTGATTTCACAGATTTATTGGAGAGATGAAGGTAGGGGAGTCAGAGTTTAGTCACACTGATGACACTGATAGGTTAGTTTTCGCATTTAGAGAGAATGATCAAGTTATTTGTCGTTCTTAACCATCCCTCAAACCCATCTCTCCCATCCCTCAACCCCTCTGCGTTCCTCTGCGTAAACCTCTGCGTTCCTCTGCGTTAAAAAAACATTATCCATTGACGCCAAACCCACACCTACTCCCATCATTCTACCCCCATCATCTGATTCCTCAGCCAACATTCCACATCCGGCGCCATCACCGTAAACTGCACCCAAACCGCCGTCTTATCCGCCACCAACGATTCACTCACTCTGGCATAAAAATCTCCCCGAATTTGATTATCACTTAACGGATTCACCAGATAAATTTGTAAACTCGTTAACGGTTCTAGGGGAAACTCACAGCGAATCGCCGCCCCATTCACCGACAATTTAAAAATCTTACCCCAAAACCGCTCTTCCCCAATATCCTTGCCAGTAATTACCGTAAACTCAATCGGGATTTCGTCCTGGAGATCAATAATCTTTTCTCTCACCTCCGGTAAAGATAAATCATACTTACCGCCAATTCCCACCACATCATAAATCGGAATCGGTTGATGAAACCCTTTCGGTTGCACCAACTTTTCCTGACGGATTTTCACCCCATCTGTCCCTGCTTCTTGCCATGTGGCTTCTGAAATCAGAATTTGATCCCCTACGGTATAAGATTCTATCCGCGACGCCAGATTAATCGGGCTACCAATTACCGTCCATTTCGTCCGTTTATGTGAGCCAATATTCCCAACAACTACCTCCCCGGTATTAATCCCAATCCCCATTGTAATTTTAGGTAACCCTAACTCTTTTAACTCCTGATTAACCCTAGACATAGCTAACTGCATTGCCACTGCACAGGCGACAGCCCGTTGAGCATCATCTGCCTGTTGGGTGGGCGCACCAAAGAAGACTAAAATGGCATCGCCGATAAAGTCGTTGATTGTACCTTTATACTGACTAATAATATCCGTCATTGCCGATAAATAGATATTTAACAGTGATGCCACTTGTTCGGGCGGTAAGCGTTCCGATATATTAGAGAAGCCGCGCAAATCTGACATGAGAATCGTCACATTCTGCCGTTGCATCTCCAAACTTAATGCATCGGGGTTTTCTAATACATTTGCCACCACTTCATCAGTAAGATAGCGACTGAAACAATAACGAATCGTTGTTGCTTGATGAGCCAGATAACTGGTAATCGCGATCGCAGAACCCACCAGGGCTAAACTAGGCGGAAATAGGGGAATCCACCACCCTTGCAGAAACGCCAGATAACAAATTCCGACTAAACTTACGCCCGCCAACAGGGTGAAAAGAAGCGGCGGAAAGGAAAATTTAGCCACGCCCCCAGCATATCGCCATCGCCAACGAATGGTTGCACCAATGCCTGACCATAGAAGTATCCATCCCCATTCTAGAGGTTCCGACCAGGTTTTAATTAGCGGACGTTCTCCGAAGGCGGCGCTGATAATTTGGCTGGTGAGTTGAGCATGAATTAAAACGCCATAAGTGGTTTTGGGATTGCCCACGAGGATACTACTATAAGGAGTCAGGAATTCATCTTTTTTACTGGGAGCCGTATAGCCAATTAAGACCACGCGATCGCGCATTAAATTGGCAGGTATTTGATTGGCTAATACATCGGATAAGGAGACTGTAGTAAAGGGAGAGTTTCGATAATTCAGCATCATCTGATAGCCGCCCGCATCGGTGCGAATATAACCGCCATCATTGGCTTCCCAGGGGATAAAAACCGCTTGTCCTAATTGTAAATTGCCGGGGTTTTGGGATGAAGGTTGGGGAGTAATGTTATCAGATTTTAAATAGAGTTGGGCGAGTCCTAAGCCTAAACTAGGTAGATATTCATCGGTGTCTGATGTAATATAAAGGAAGCCGCGCCGGACTTTACCATCGGGATCTAAAACGACATCAGCCCCAGCAATTTGTTCTTGTTCTTCTAAGAGGGGTGGGGCTTGAACTGCAGAGTTGGGATCATTGGCAATGACTTTTTTGGCTCCCAGTAAGTTAGGGGTGGTTTGAAAGACTTGGTTTAACTGTGCTTGTCCTGTTCCTTCCGGTTGATCCCGGACTATATCTAATCCAATTGCCCTGGGTTTTTGTTGTTGAATAGTCGTTAAAAGTTTGGCTAAGTCAGCATCGGAGAGAATGGCGGTTCCTAGGTTTTGAATATCGGTTTCAGTAATACCTACAATAACGATACGGGAATCGGGGGAATGCGGAGGGCGGAGGCGGATTAATTGATCAAAGGCGGCTAATTCTAATAATTGTAGGAAGCCCAGCCAGCGCAGGAAGAGGATGCATCCGGTAACGGTGGGAACGGTTATCCATACCCCTCGCCATATCCACAGAAATTGTCTCAGTTTAGCTAACATTAGGTTGTGTTGAGTTCGTCGCTCGTCGTTCGTCGTTCGTAGTATGGGCTTTAGCCCATATTTTGTATAGTAGGGGCGGGTTTAGGGACTAAAATCAACTATTCACCAATAACGGAACAGCAAAACCCGCCTTGATTCCCATTATGTTCTAGACGCCAACCTTGGGGAAGGGCGCACGTCACTTGGGGAAGGGCGCACGTCACTTGGGAAAGGGCGCACGTCGGTGCGCCCCTACGGGTTTTCACCGATATTTGTTTTCTGGTGGTTAAGTCAGTCTCGCCAGTAGGTTGGGTTGAGGAACGTAGGCGAAGCCTTCTCGAAAGAGTAACCCAACTCCCTTGGTTAGCTTGAACATTTTGTGCTTTCCCTGACATGATTCCTGTCCCCCTCAACTGTGAGAATTTTGTATTCAAAGAGACAGAAAAGGTTAAGGTTGAGGGGTATCCTGTTGCTCAAATTCACAACAATCGAGTAAAGGTTGTTCAGCTAATTCTAGCAATCCCACTGACTCTAACAAGTCCTGCCACTGAGTTTCTAAGTCAGAATTATTGGGTTGCAGTTGGCGTAAATCAATTAGACTGCTGATGGTATCGTACCAAAAGCCGCCATTATCGTCCCCTTGCGGATAGAGTCTGGGTAAGGCTGTGGGTAAAGCATTAAAAATTTGTTGTCCAAAGGCTGTACTAGGGGTGACACGTTCCAGAAATGCTTTTTCCGTTTTCCCATTTTCACTTTGATCCAATGGATCACAGAGAATACTAATAGAGTACCAATAGAATGTGTTTGGTGCTAAGGGTTCTATGCCAGCATCAGCCAAATCCAAGCTAACAACCCCGGCTTGATTGGGTAAAGGAAATTGGCGTCTGAGTATGGATTTATCAATTTTCCGTCCTTGTTCATCTTCGGTAAAAATCCTCAGCACTAATTCACCCATCTGAGCATCAGATTTAGGCAGATAAACCCATAAGGTAGGGTATTCAGATATCGTTAAATCGTAATAGGTTTTACTGTTTTCCTCTACTGATTCTGGTATATTGAGATAATTGGGGATGAGAGGGACAATCTGCTTAATCTCTTGATTTGAGTCAGCACAACCCACTTCTAATGGGCGTCCACCCCCCAAACTGGTTCGTTGTGGGGCGGGGCGTTTTGGTGGTTTATAAGTCGTTTCAGATAAACCTGGATTACCCAGCAATTCGGAAGATAAGGCAATTGCCAGGATGGCAGCAACAGACAAAACTGACTTGAGCTTCACTATACCCAACTTCTCCTTAACTTAGGGTAAAATTGACAATTTATACTAGCAGGCTGATTTCTACTCTAAGGGGGAAACTCGGGAAGTGTCATCGAGTTGAACTAAGGTTGATTTTTCTTTACTTAAATACCCAGCATACTGGATAGTTATTTAAGTAAAGTTACAAAACCCTTATTTCTCCTTTTTAGGGAAGATAATGAATTGTCTATAATTTGGCGTATTCAGATAAAAACTGTAGGGATTCGTCCACGGGGGACTTGAGTTGAGGATTTGAATCAAGCTGAATTCGGGGAATCCCCCTCTGCGTTGGGTCTAACTCTCTTACAAACAAAATGGTTATGGTTCGAGATCACTCCCGAAAGGTTCATCGCTGTGTTGCACTAGTGATGGGTGTGGTGTTTGCGACTGCCACGAGTACCCAAGTTAGCGCTCAATCTAGGATTGATAGGTTGTCCCAATCATCGGTAACAGAAACTCCGGCGGCTTCAGGCGATGGGCAATCTGTGCAGGCTCTAGGTGGACAACTGGCTGTTTTTTTGGGGCATTATGGTTCAGTCGAAAGTGCAGTATTTAGCCCTGATGGCAGTAAGATCCTCACTGCCAGTTCTGATAAAACCGCCCGCCTGTGGGATACAAAAGGCAATGTCCTCACTGAATTCCGGGGGCATGAGAATTTTCTCACCAATGCAGTATTTAGCCCCGATGGTAGCCAAATCCTTACAGCTAGTGAGGATGAAACCGCCCGCTTGTGGGATATTTCTGGTAATCTCCTCACCGAGTTTCGGGGGCATAGGTCTTGGGTCAGCAGTGCAGTATTTAGTCCCGATGGCAGCAAAATTCTCACAGCTAGTTGGGATAAAACGGTTCGTCTATGGGATACTTCTGGTAATCTCCTCACCGAGTTCCGGGTACGTGAAGATGATTATGCTGTTGGGGTTAATAGTGCCGTATTCAGCCCTGATGGGAGACAAATCCTCACAGCTAGTACTGATGGAACAGCCAGTCTATGGGATACCCAAGGCAATCTCTTAGCTATGTTCCAGCATGAGAGTAATGTCACAAGTGCAGTATTTAGCCCCGATGGCAGGCAAATCCTCACCGCCAGTTCTGATAAAACCGCCCGCCTGTGGGATACCTCTGGTAATTTTATCGCCGTGTTTCAAGGGCATGAGGATGGGGTCACAAGTGCAGTATTTAGCCCCGATGGACGCCACATCCTAACCGCTAGTTCGGATACAACCACCCGCCTGTGGGACTTATCAGCCGTGATCGCAGCCCAAACTTCGCAAATGGCTGCCCTAGAATCTTTTCAAGCAGGTGTATCTAAGAATAATGCCCGACTTGTCGAGTTTCGAGGGCACAAGAGTTGGGTAAAAAGTGGAATATTTAGTCCCAATGGGCGTCAAATCCTGACCGCCAGTGAGGATGGAACCGCCCGACTGTGGGATATAAACGGCAATCTCTTAGCCGAGTTTCGAGGACATGAGAGTGCAGTTAACAGTGGAATGTTTAGCCCCGATGGTCGTCAAATCCTCACAGCTAGTTCGGATCAAACTGCCCGCCTGTGGGATACTTCTGGCAATCTTTTAGCCAAATTCCGGCATGAGGATGAGGTTAACAGTGCAGTATTTAGCCCCGATGGTCATCAAATCCTCACGGCTAGTGATGATAGAACAGCCCGCTTGTGGGATATAAACGGCAATCTTTTAGCCAAATTCTGGCATGAGTATAGGGTCAAAAGTGTAGTATTTAGCCCCGATGGTCGCCAAATCCTCGCCACCAGTTGGGATGAAGCAGCCCATCTTTGGAACACTCAAGGCAATCTCTTAGCTATGTTCCAGCATGAGGGTATAGTCAACAGTGCAGTATTTAGCCCTGATAGTCGCCACGTCCTTACAGCTAGTTGGGATAGAACCGTTCGCTTGTGGGACACGCAAGGCAATCTCGTAGCTATGTTTCAGCATGAGGATACGGTCAACAGTGCAGTATTTAGCCCCGATGGTCGTCAAATCCTCACGGCTAGTTGGGATAACACTGCCCGCCTGTGGGATATAAACGGCAATCTTTTAGCCAAGTTCCAAGCGTCTGATGAGCCATTTGCTACTGCCTTGTTTGATAGGGTCAATAGTGCAATATTTAGCCCCGATGGTCGTCAAATCCTCACTACTGTGGGTTTTGATAGAACAGTACGCCTATGGGATACTCAAGGCAATCTTCGAGCCGAGTTTCGGGGGCATCAGGATAGGGTGACTAGTGGCGTATTTAGCCCTGATGGTCGCCAAATTCTCACGAGTAGTGGGGATGGAACAGCCTACCTATGGGATGTATCAACAGCAATTTCAGCCCAAGCCGAACAAGTGGCTGCTCTCCAACCCATTCAGGGAGAAGCTTCCAAGAGTAATGCTCAACAGACTGTATTTCAAGGTCATTCGAGTATAGTTGCCAATGCAGTATTTAACCCTGATGGAAGCCTAATCCTCACGGCTAGTTGGGATAAAACCGCCCGACTGTGGGATACTTCTGGCAATCTTCTGATGGAGTTTCGGGGGCATGAAGATCATGTCACCAGTGGCGTATTTAGCCCCGATGGTCGTCAAATTCTCACAGGTAGTTGGGATCAAACAGCCTGCCTGTGGGATACCTCTGGTAATCTCCTGAAAAAGTTCCGGCATGAGAATGGTGTCAACAGTGCCGTATTTAGCCCTGATGGCAGCCAAATTCTCACCGCCGCAGGGAGTGATATTCACCTATGGGATACTTCTGGCAATCTCCTGAAAAAGTTCCGGCATGAGAATGATATCAACAGTGCCGTATTTAGCCCTGATGGTAACCAAATTCTCACTGTTAGTGATGATAGAACAGCCCGCTTGTGGGATATAAACGGTAATCTTTTAACCGAGTTCCAAGTGTATAAAGAGGGCGTCGAGATTATGGTAATTAGCCCTGATGGCAGCCAAATCCTCACCGCTAGCGCTAATGCCAGTCTTTGGGACGTATCAGCCGCAATTCAAGCTTACGCCCCAGAAAAAGCACTAAACGAAGGAATTCAACTCACTCAGCAAGGAACCATCGAATCGAGACAACTCGCCCTTCAAAAATTAGAAGAATCCTTCACACTTTATCGTGCCGATAACAACCACGCCCAAGCCGCCGAAGCCCTATTAGCAATTGGCGATATTCACGCCAATCTCGGACAATTCCAAACCGCCCTCGACTCTTACAAACAAGCCTTACCCTTATCCCAACAAACAGGTTCCCAAGCCACAGAAGCCGCCATCCTCAACAGCCTCGGTCAACTCTACAACGAATTAGCCGACCCCCAGAAAGCCCTAGACTTCTACAATCAAGCCTTACCCCTGTTGTATCAACTCAACGACAGAGGAGGCACAGCCACCACCCTCAACAACATCGCTGCCACTTCCATCACTCTCGGACAAAACCCAAACGCCCTCGACTCCTACAACCAAGCCCTCACCATCTCCCGCACCGCAGGCGACAAAGCCGCAGAAGCTTCTAGTTTAATCGGCATTGGCAACATCCACACCACATCAAAAGACTGGTCAACCGCCCTCAACGCCTACAACCAAGCCCTAATTATCTCCCAACACCTCAACGACAAAATCAAACAAACCACAATCCTCAACCAAATCGGCAAAGTACACGCCGCATCCGGTGATAATGCTACCGCCCAAGACTACTACAACCAAGCCTTAACCTTATCCCAGCAACTCGGTTACCAAACCGCACAAGCCAACATTCTCTACAACCAAGCCACCCTCAACCGCCAACAAAACAATCTCACTGCTGCCAAAACCGAAATCGAGACAGCGATTAAGATCATTGAACAACTCCGCACTCAAATCGCCAGCCAACAACTACGCCAATCCTACTTCGCCCGTAACCAAGACTACTATCAACTCTACATCGACCTATTAATGCAACTGCATCAACAAAACCCCACTCAAGGATACGATGCGCTTGCCTTCCACGCCAGCGAACGTTCTCGCGCCAGAATCCTCATCGAACTCCTCACCGAAGCCAACGCAGACATCCGCCAAGGCGTTAACCCCCAACTCTTAGAACAAGAAAAGAACTTACAAGCTCAACTCAACACCATCGAACAACGGCGGGTTGAACTCTCCCAAACGGGGAACTATAGCCAAGAAGAAATCAACCAACTGCAACAAAGCCAACAGGAACTGCTATCTGATTATCAAAACTTACAAGAGAAAATTCGCCGTCAAAGTCCCAAATACGCGGAACTTCAATATCCTCAACCTCTCACTTTAACCCAAGTCCAACAACAACTTTTGGATAAAGACACAGTTTTATTGCAATATGCCCTAGGAGAAGAACGCAGTTATCTGTGGGAAATTACTCAAGATACAATTACCAGTTATCAACTTCCCCCCAGAAGTGAAATCGAAACAGCCGCCCAATCCTTCTTCAGATTTACGACCGATTCTAGTGCTACCTTTGATGAAATCTTGCCTACTTCTACTCAACTAACACAACTGATTCTCCCCAACCTAGAGCAAATCTCACAAAAACGCCTATTAATCGTACCCGATGGTCAACTCCATTATTTGCCCTTTTCTGCCCTATCTATAAATTCTGCCGACTATCAACCCCTACTCACCAAACATCAAGTCATCCATCTTCCTTCTGCTTCCACGGTTGCGATTAACCGTAACCAACTCACTCAACGTGCTACTGCACCCAATACCCTGGCGATTATTGCTGACCCCGTTTTCTCTCCAGATGATAAACGCTTCAACGGTGAAACTAACCCTCCATCTGGCGATACTCTCGGTACACAAGACATCGCCCAACGTAGTTTAGAACGCTCAACCTCTACCGCCGAGATAGAAAAATTATCACGTCTATTTTATACCCGCACCGAAGCCGACACTATCCTCCAACTTCTCCCCGACAAATCCAGTCTAGGAATTTTCGATTTTGACGCCAATTTAAACCAAGTCAAAGCCCCCGATTTAAGTGAGTATCAGATTATTCATTTTGCCACCCATGGCATCCTCAATCGTGAGTACCCCGAATTATCGGGATTAGTCGTATCCTTAGTAGACCAACAAGGCAACCCACAAAACGGATTCTTACGCCTAAATGATATTTTCAACCTCAATCTACCCGCCGAATTAGTCGTATTAAGCGCTTGTCAAACAGGCAGTGGAAAAAATGTCAAAGGAGAAGGAATTGTCGGCTTGACAAGAGGATTCATGTATGCAGGCGCACCAAGAATCATTGCCTCATTATGGAATGTCAACGATGCATCAACCGCTGAACTGATGAGCCAATTTTATCAAAAATATCTGCAAGAAAATCTGCCTCCAGCCGAAGCCTTGCGACAGGCACAATTAGCCATGTGGCAAAGCAATGTTGATTGGCGAAAACCCTATTATTGGGCAGCTTTTACCCTTCAGGGAGAATGGCGTTAAACGGAGGTTATTTCAATGCATATTTAGATAAAAAAATTAGTAAAAAAACAATTATGTTTGCAAATAACTCCCGAAATGTTTACCGCTGTGCTGCACTTGTGATGGGTGTGGTGTTTTCAACTGTCACGAGCATCCCCGTTAGCGCTCAATCTAGGACTTCTACAGTTTCTCAGCCATCAGCTACAGAAACTCCGGTAGCTTCAGGCGATCAGCAACTCATTCAAGCATTTGGCGGACAACTGGCAGTGTTTCTGCATGAGGAGTTAGTGACGAGTGCAGTATTTAGCCCGGATGGCAGGCAAATCCTTACTGCTAGTAATGATAACACTGCTCGCCTGTGGGATGCATCAGGTAATCTTTTAGCAGTATTCCGAGGGCATGAGGGTAATGTCAACAGTGCGGTATTTAGTCCCGATGGTAGCCAAATCATCACTGCTAGTAATGATAACACTGCTCGCCTGTGGGATGCATCAGGTAATCTTTTAGCAGTATTCCGAGGGCATGAGTGGTGGGTCAACGATGCGGTATTTAGTCCCGATGGTAACCAAATCCTCACTGCTAGTGAGGATGGAACCGCCCGCCTGTGGGATACATCAGGCAATATCCTGACGGTATTCCGAGGACATGAAAGTCATGTTAACAGTGTGGTATTTAATCCTGATGGTAGCCAAATCCTCACCGCTAGTAATGATAGTATCGCCCGACTGTGGAATACATCAGGTAATCTCCTAGCCGAGTTCCGAGGACATGAGAGTTATGTCGATAGTGCAGTATTTAGCCCTAACGGGCAACAAATCCTCACTGCTAGTTGGGATAGAACCGCCCGGTTGTGGGATACATCAGGCAATCTTCTCACTGTATTCCGGGGGCATGAGGATGGGGTCATAAGTGCAGTATTTAGCCCCGATGGACGCCAAATCCTCACTGCTAGTAATGATAAAACAGCCCGCCTGTGGGATACAAAAGGCAATCTCCTGGCTGTGTTCCAGGGACATGAACAGCAATTGAACAATGCAGTATTTAGCTCGGATGGTAGCCAAATCCTTACTGCCAGCAGAGATAATACAGCCCGTCTGTGGGACTTATCAGCCGCGATCGCTGCCCAAGACGAACAAATGACCGTCCTCCAAGCCTTTCGAGAGGGAGTGTCTAGGCATAACCAGCAACTGATCATATTCCAGGGGCATGAGGGTTGGGTACAAAGTGCAATATTTAGTCCGGATGGTAGCCAAATTCTCACTGCCAGTTGGGATTCGGAGCAAACCGCCCGGTTGTGGGATACATCAGGCAATCTTCTGGCTGTATTACAGGGGCATGGGCGTGAAGTTAACAGTGCAGTATTTAGCCCCGATGGACGCCAAATCCTCACTGCTAGTTGGGATAGAACCCCCCGGTTGTGGGATACATCAGGCAATCTTTTGGCTGTATTGCGTGGGCATGAGGATGGGGTCAAAAGTGCAGTATTTAGCCCCGATGGTAGCCAAATTCTTACAGCTAGTTCTGATAAAACTGCTCGCCTGTGGGATACATCAGGCAATCTTCTGGCTGTATTACAGGGGCATGGGCTTAAAGTTAACAGTGCAGTATTTAGCCCCGATGGACACCAAATCCTTACAGCTAGTGATGATAATACCGCCCGTTTGTGGGATACATCAGGCAATCTCTTGGCTGTATTGCGTGGGCATGAGGATGGGGTCAAAAGTGCAGTATTTAGCCCCGATGGTAGCCAAATTCTTACTGCCAGTTCGGATGAAACCGCCCGGTTGTGGGATACATCAGGCAATCTCCTGGCTGTATTCCGGGGGCATGAAGGTTTCGTCTGGAGTGCAGCGTTTAACCCAGATGGCAGCCAAATCCTTACTGCCAGTTCGGATGAAACCGCCCGCCTGTGGGACGTATACCCAATCGCTACCCAAGCCAAGCAATCAGTTGTTGGAGGAGCATCCCAGGCTGGAGTGTCTGAGCCTAACGCACAACTAGCGGTATTGCAGGGGCATAAGGATGGAGTCACCAGTGCAGTGTTTAGTCCGGATGGCAGCCAAATTCTCACCGCTAGTGTTGATAACCTGAAGGGGTGACAAGCAGCTCAAAAGCTTGGCTTACATTGCATTTCCCCCCTCAAGCCTCGAAAAGATGAGAGCTTATTGACAGCGTTATTGAGAATGAATACGCGAATGAGAATGATAATCACCTGGGTGACACTCCAGGAGTATGTTGATTGTCTTTAACTTTTTCTTGTTGCCAAAACATTACCCAGCAACGGCTAGATGGATTCCGGGTCTATCCGTGCGTGAAGCTCTCGCTATCGCGGACTGCGAATCGCGTCAGTTTTTTAGTTACTGCTCAAGTTTAAGAGCAGAATATTGCTACCCAGACTCTTGAATTGTTGAATATTTTGGGTTAAAATTAGTCAAAGATAGAATGGGAATATGGAGAGTTTATACAGCTTAATTTCAAGAAAAAGCAGTCAAGAATTTTTTATTAAATACATAGCTTTTAACCCTTGCGGAAAGTAATGTATTTTAGAGCGATTAACCCTCATAAGTTTCTCAACCATGACTTGACAAAAATCCCATCCAATAGTCCAAGTCAATCCATAAAGACCAAGCCAAAAGTTGCTGTGTCGTCTCTGGGTTCTTGCTACCTCTTTGAGACGACAGACATATTTTTGTTGCTTTTGACAGCGAGTTTTGTTACCTTTTAAAGAAGCGATAGTATAAGCCATTGCAATTAATAAGACTAAACGATTTAAACGTTCTATGCATGCCTTAGTTCCTTCTAGGTTATAGCCA